>JBCCCT010000067.1:0-17061 GCA_039033355.1 Pseudomonadota bacterium
CATCGGTGTATCATCATCATTGCCGGTCCAGATGCCGCCCAGCATTTCGGCGCTATAACCAACAAACCAGGCATCACGGAAGGATTGGCTGGTGCCGGTCTTGCCCGCAATTGGCCAACCCCCAATCGTGGCGGCAGAGCCCGTGCCTGAGCGAATGACTTGCGCCAGCATGGCGGTCATCGTCTCGGCCAGTTCACGATCATAGACTTGCGCCGGATCATAGTCGGGGCGCTCATAAACGACATTGCCGCGCGTCGTCTCAATCGTTTCAATCAGATAGGCATCGACGCGGCGGCCGCCCGTCATGAAAGGCCCATAGGCGCGGGTCAGGTCCCAAAGGGTCACTTCCTGACTGCCAAGGGCGATGGACGGGAAGGGCTGCAAGTCCGCGCTGATGCCAAACCGGCGTGCGACGCCGATGACAGATTCCACCGTCGCTTCCTGCGCCAGGATCGCGGCGACGGTGTTGAGACTGTCGGTCAGGGCCTCCGAAACGGTGACGGGCCCCATATAGGCTCGGGTGAAATTCTTGGGTGACCAATCATCGATCGTGACCGGTTGGTCGATGCGGACATCATAGGGGCTGATGCCGTCTTCCAGAGCTGCGGCATAGACAAATGGCTTGAAGGCCGAACCAGGCTGACGGCGGGCTTGCACGGCGCGGTTGAACTGATTTTCCAGATAGTCGCGGCCGCCATACATGGCCAGGACATGCCCCTGGCGGTTCATCAGAATGGCGGCGGTCTGCCCGGCCTTGGCCTCTTCGGCCTCTTCGGTCATGCGGGTTTCGAGCGCTTCGGAAATTTCCGTCTGCAGCTCGGAATCGATGGTGAGCTTGATGACCAGATCGTCTGGTAATTCCGGCATCAGCTCATTGGCGCGCTCGGTCGCGGCGTCGAGGACAAAGCCGAATTGCGGGTCCTGTTCAGGCTCCGGCGCGATGGTAACGTCTGAGGCGAGGGCGATCTGAGCGCTTTCCGGGGTGATGAATCCAGCTTGCAGCATTTCAGCCAGGACATAGGCCTGGCGCTGGCGGGCGCCTTCCATATTGTCATCGAGGGCGAGGCGGGAGGGCGCTTTTGGCAATGTCGCGAGCAGGCTGGCTTCCGCCAGGGTCAGGTCTTTCGGGTCCTTGCCGAAATAGAATCGCGACGCCGCGCCCAGGCCATAGAAGCCGGATCCGAAATAGACGCGGTTAAGGTAGAGTTCGAGAATTTCATTCTTGGAAAGTTGCTCTTCCAGCTGTCGCGCCAGCCGCACTTCCTGGGCCTTGCGCTTCAGGGTCTGTTCGGGCGACAGGACGAGATTCTTAACCAACTGCTGGGTGATGGTGGAGGCGCCGGAGACAGTCTTGCCGGAAATCACGTTCGACCAGGCAGCGCGGGCCATGGCCTGTGTATCGGCGCCATCATGCTCGTAAAAGCGCTTGTCCTCGGCCGCGATAAAGGCGCGTGGGACGTGCGGCGGCAATTCATCAATCTTGACGGCGCGGCCATAGCGCGGGCCCCGAATGGCGATCGTCTTGCCATTGCGATCGACATATTCAATGGCCGGCTCGCGATTGGCATCCCACAGAGCGGCGGTTTCCGGCAGGACTGGCATGCCGCGATACAGGCTTTGCCAATATAGCCATGCGGCCAGCAGCCCGATCAGGGTCAGGACGAAGCTTGAAATCAAGCCCCATTTGAGAATGGGTCGACCGCGAAACAGTGTCATCGATGCTCCCTGCGGCTTTGGCGCAGCTGGTTTACGGGGCGTTTTCTTGAGGCCCGGTTTTCCGTTTGAAGCTTTCACGCTGGCTCACCTTTCGCGCAAGACTTCAGCCTCGTTTAGTGAACAGAGATTGAGGCAGGGTGAAGGCGAGAACCTTACCGAATGCTTACCAAAGACAGGTGTGACTATTGGAGCACAGGGCAGTCTGGCCCGTTCGGTTTACGCGCGCCAGGTCGGCCATTCTCAGCCAGGATTTTCGCCAGATCGAGCTGTTTTTCGATGGCTTTTGCCGTCATCGGCCGCATGAAACAGGTCAGGGCCTCGCCGGTATCGGCTGAAACGGCGACGGCAATGCCGGTAATGCCGCCATACCAGTCCCACAGATAGGCCACCTGGTGCGAATCCGCCATCTGCAGCAGTTCGGTTTCGATCAGACCGCGCTCGACCACTGACGTATTGCGGCGAATACGGGTCACATCCAGGTCGACCCGTTCAATCGATCCGGCATCGAAAGCTTCGATCGCTTCATCCAGGCGCGGATTGAGGATCTGACAATTGGGACACCAATCGGCGGTAAAGTTGATCACTTTCACCACGGGGTCAGCACTGGCCGGGACCGCCGAAAACAGCGTTGCGCAAAGAATGGCGATCAAAGCCCGCATCTGAAACACTCCTCAGACTGTGTTTCTAGCACAGTTTTCGCGCGGTCGTGGTCACAGAGGCGTTACGAACTGCGCCCGAAGACGCGCTCGAAAATATAGTCGACGCGTTGGAAGTGATAGCCATCATCAAACAGGCTATCGAGCTTCTCATCCGACAGTTTGGCGGTGACATCGGCGTCGGCTTTCAGATGACCGAGAAAATCACCTTCGCCGGCCCAGGTCTTCATCGCATTGCGCTGAACCATGCGATAGCTGTCTTCCCGGCTATTGCCGGCCTCGACGAGGGCCAGAAGCACGCGCTGCGAATTGTGCAGGCCGCCCATCTTGTCCATCACGGCCTGCATATTCTCGGGATAGACGAGCAGATTCTCGATGACGCCGGCGAGACGGTGGAGAGCGAAGTCGAGGTGAATGGTCGTATCCGGGCCAATGCCGCGCTCGACCGATGAGTGCGAAATGTCCCGCTCGTGCCAGAGGGCGACATTCTCCATGGCCGGGACGACAGCCATCCGGACCAGGCGTGCCAGGCCGGTGAGGTTCTCGGTCAGCACCGGGTTGCGTTTGTGCGGCATCGCGGAAGAGCCTTTCTGGCCCTTGGAGAAGAATTCCTCGGCTTCGTACAGCTCGGTCCGCTGCAAGTGGCGGATCTCCGTCGCCAGGCGCTCAATCGACGAAGCGATCACGCCCAGCGCCGCGAAATAGGCGGCATGGCGATCGCGCGGGATGACCTGGGTCGAGACCGGTTCCGGCGTCAGGCCCAGTTTTTCCGACACATATTCTTCGATGCGCGGGTCAATATTGGCGAAGGTGCCGACGGCGCCAGAAATGGCGCAGGTCGCGACTTCCTCGCGGGCCGTCAGCAGGCGCCGCTTGGCGCGCTGGAACTCGGCATGGAAAGTGGCGAGCTTGATGCCGAACGTGGTCGGCTCGGCGTGAATGCCATGGCTGCGTCCAATGGTCGGCGTCATCTTGTGCTCAAAGGCGCGTTTCTCCAGCGCGGCGAGGACCCGGTCCAGACCTTCCATCATCAGGTCTGTGGCGCGCACGAGCTGCACATTCAGACAGGTATCGAGGACGTCTGAACTGGTCATCCCCTTGTGCAGGAAGCGGGCGGGCTCCCCGACATGTTCGGCGACATTGGTCAGGAAGGCGATGACATCATGCTTCACCTCGGCTTCGATCTCATCGATGCGGGCGACTTCGAACGCGCCTTTTTCGCGTACTACGGCGCTGGTGCCGGCAGGGATCTGGCCCAGCGCTTCCATCGCTTCGGCGGCCAGAGTCTCAATCTCCAGCCAGATGCCATATTTGCTGGTCGGGTCCCAGATGGCGGTCATAGCAGGGCGGGCATAGCGTGGGATCATGGCAGGGGTCCAGATGGCAAGAATCAGTCAGATGCGGCGGGCTATAGCCGCACTGGTCTCGAGTCGCAATTGGAACGGTGTCGCGGGTCAGGTCCGTTCGAGGACGCGCGGCAGCTTGAACACCACACTTTCCGTGGCAGTTGTGACTTCCTCGACCTGAATCTCGAACCGGGCGCGGCAAGCGGCAATGACGCCCTGAACCAGATCTTCTGGCGCGCTGGCCCCGGCCGTGAGACCAAGCGTGTCGACGCCATCAAACCAGGTCCAGTCAATATTCTCGGCGCTGGCAATCAGGCGGGCATTCTGCGAACCGGCGCGCAGTGCGACATCGACCAGACGTTTCGAATTCGAGGAGGTTTCTGCCCCGATGACCAGAAACAGCTCCGCTCGCCGGGCCATTTCCTTGACCGCTTCCTGACGGTTGGTCGTGGCGTAGCAAATGTCTTCCTTGTGTGGCACGGAAATGCTCGGGAAGCGTTGCTGCAGCGCGCCGACGATTTCAGCGGTATCATCGACGCTGAGAGTCGTTTGAGTCACGAACGCCAGATTGTCAGGGTTGCGCGGCTGATACGTGGCAAGATCCTCGACGGTTTCGATCAGTGTGACGCCGCCCTCCGGCAATTGTCCCATGGTCCCGATCACTTCGGGATGGCCGGCATGACCGATCAGGATGATCTCGCGCCCATCCTTATGATGGCGTTGAGCCTCGACATGCACTTTGGAAACCAGCGGACAGGTCGCATCGACATAGACCATATCCCGCGCCGCGGCGGCGGCAGGCACGGATTTCGGCACACCATGAGCGGAAAATACAACGGGTCGGTCATCCGGACATTCATCCAGTTCCTCGACAAACACGGCGCCCATCTTTTCCAGGCGCGAGACAACATGTTCATTGTGAACGATTTCGTGGCGGACATAGACCGGCGCGCCCCATTTCACCAAAGCTTCCTCAACAATCTGAATCGCGCGATCGACCCCAGCGCAGAACCCGCGCGGGGCGGCGAGAAGAATAGTGAGCGGCTTCATGACCTTACAGTGTCCTCATGATTGCGACGCAGATAGGGCGTTGCCTGCCCTGCCATGGCCCGGTAACACTCTCGACGTTAAATGGATAGCCTCGCGTGCGGGGCCAAGAGCGACAAGGCATCACATATGCGGATTTTAGCCCTTTCGACGATTTTGCTGGCGCTCGGCGCCTGTCAGTCGGGTTCCGGCATCGGAAATGCGTTTGATACACGCCAGAATGCGGGCACGTGTCCGCCAGCTGGCTCGGTCTATAATGCCTCGCGCATCGTGATGTTCGAAGGTGACCGGAAGGTCTTTCCAAATGTCCAGTATACCGGAGAGATTGTCGGTGTGCGTCTCTACTGTCGCTATGCCGGGGCAAATCCGGTGCGCGCTGAAGTCGAGATCGATTTTGCCTTCGGCAAAGGCCCTGCCGGCGACAGCAATCGCCATGAATACAGCTATTGGGTGGCGGTCGCCCGCCGCAGCGGCAAAGTCTTGCACAAGGAACACTTCACTGTTCGCGCCAATTTTGCCGATGGACCGGTGGCGGGTGAGACCGAGGTTTTGCAGCAAATCATCATTCCGCGCGCTGACGAATCGGTTTCGGCGGCGAATTTCGAAGTGCTGATCGGGTTTGATCTGACCGAGGATCAGCTCAACTACAATAAAGAGGGACGACGTTTCCGCCTGGATGCGGGACAATAGTCAGGGGTTGGAATTCAACATGACAGATCTCGCGACGCAATTGGCGGGCGCGTGCAGCGCTGCATTTGAGGCGGAAGGCCTGGAGGCACGCTGGGGCGCGGTGAAACGATCCGATCGCCCGGAACTCGCCGATTTTCAGTGCAATGGCTGTATGGGCGCCGCCAAACAGGCGGGCATGAATCCGCGTGAACTGGCGGCGAAAATCGCGCCGCGCATAGCCGAGGCCACTGCCGTCGAGCGGGTCGATATTGCAGGTCCTGGTTTCTTGAACATCACTGTCAACGCAGAGGCGCTCGCCCGGCAGGCGGCCTTTATCGGCGCGGATCCCAAGGCAGGCGGCGGCGTCGCGGCAGACCCCGAGAAAGTGGTTGTCGACTTTGGCGGGCCGAATGTCGCCAAGCCCATGCATGTCGGGCACATCCGCTCGGCCGTGATTGGCGATACGCTGGTCAGACTGATGCGGTTCCTCGGCGATGATGTCACCGGCGACGTCCACCTGGGCGATTGGGGCCTGCAAATGGGGCTGCTGATCATTGCTGTCATGGATGAACAGCCGGAACTTGTTTACTTTGGCGAAGGCGCCGCGGCACCGTTTCCGACCGACCCGCCCGTCACCATGGACGATCTTTCGCGTCTGTATCCGATGGCCTCTGCGCGGGCCAAGGAAGATGAGGCCTATGCCAAACGGGCGCAGGACGCCGTCGCCGAAATGCAGGCGGGCCGCCCGGGCTATCGCGCTCTGTTGCAGCACTTCATCCAGGTCTCGATCGCGGCCCTGAAAGTTGATTACAGCTTCCTCGATGTCTCGTTCGATCTGTGGAAAGGCGAGAGTGATGCCGACCCGCTGATCGCGCCCATGATCGATGACTTGAAGGCGCGCGGGTTCGCCGTGGAAGATGATGGTGCCTGGATCATCGAGATTGCGCGTGACGACGAGAATATCGAAACCGTCGGCAAGGACGGCAAACCGCGCCTGAAAAACCCGATGCCGCCTTTCTTGTTGGTCAATTCACGCGGCGCGACCGGGTATCACGCGACCGACCTCGCGACGATCAAGGATCGGGTCGATTCGATCGCGCCGGATCGCATCCTCTACGTGGTTGATCAGCGCCAGGCGCTGCACTTTGAACAAGTCTACCGCGCATCGGACAAGGTGGGGTACATCGCCCGCGACCGTCTGGAGCATCTTGGCTTCGGCACGGTGAATGGCAAGGACGGCAAACCCTTCAAGACCCGTGAAGGCGGCACGCTGCGCCTGGCGGATCTGAATAACATGGCGCTGGAAGAGGCGACCAAGCGGATTGGCGAGACGGGACTCTCGGGCGATATCGGCGAGGCTGAAAAGGCCACGATTGGTGAATTGGTGGCGCGTGCTTCCTTGAGGTTCGCAGATCTGCAGAACCAGCGCACCACCAATTACGTCTTCGATCTGGAGCGCTTCACCAGCTTTGAGGGCAAGACTGGACCTTATCTCTTATATGCTGCTGTTCGTATCAAGGCGATCCTGCGCCGCGCTGCCGAACAAGGGTTTGAAGCCGGTGACATCGAGATCGCTGCAGCAGAAGAGCGTAAGCTCGTCCTGGCGCTGGATGGTTTCGCGCTTGCCCTGCGATTGGCTCGCGAGAAGCGGATGCCACACTATGTCTGCGAGCACGTTTATACGCTAGCACAAGCCTTCAGCGCGTTCTATGCGGCGTGCCCGATCCTGAAGGATGATATCGCGCCGAGCACGCGGGCATCGCGTCTGGCGCTTTGTCAAACCGTGTTGCATCAGCTTGAAGCCGGGCTGGATATTATCGGCATTACAGCCCCAGAGCGTATGTAATCGCGCAAAGGTTAACGGAATCGCCGATTCTGTTAACCCGGCCCTAACGTGCTTTAACTTCTGGGGCTTAGAAAGTGAACGAAATCGGCCATTCTGGTAACCTTCAGTCAATGGCCGTGCCCTAGAGTTGGCCTTCAAGACCTGTAGGAAGGAAACTCTCGATGCTAAAAAACCTGATAAGAACGTGCGCAGAAGCGACGGGGCTGACCCAAGTCAAAACGCGCCAAGCATTGGGGATTGTTCTCAACACTGCAGAGCGTCAGGGCTCGCCCCTGGCGGAAGCGATGTTTCGCAAAATGCCTGGCGCACGTACCTTGTCTGCGACCACAGGTGCCGAACAGGGCGCGTCAACTTCAGTGATTGCCCGTTTGATCGAGCAGACCCCGGGTGGTCGCCGTCATGTTGGCGAGGGCATGTTTACCAGCCTTCATAAAGCCGGTCTCGGACACAAGCAGATTGCGCAATTACTGCCATCGATCAGCGGCTATATGCAGACCACTTACGGCATGGAGGCATTCGGCCATCTCGGCGACCTGGTGGTCGCGGACATGTTGACCGGCGCCGACACGGGAGCCGCCGCCGCCGCGGCCTGACGCGCAATCCACTCACAGGTTCAAAACAGGGCTCGCAGCATTGACGTGCTGTGAGCCTTTTCTTTTTGATGCGCTGCGCTTAGGGGAGGGCCATGTCGACACATACAGACCTCAACATCCCGCTCTCGGCGCTGCAATTCTCTGAAGATGGCGCGGCCATGGCCGTCGCTGAATCCTGGAATACGACGCAAGTTGGTGTGCTTTTACAGACGGTCATTGAGCGTCATGCGGCGGAACAGCTGAACGGACAATCCCTTCACTTTGTGTCCGTGTCCTATGATGTGTCCGCTGATGTGGCGGCCGGCGAGACGGTCCGTTTTCAAAGCCGGATCGATCGCCGCACGCGCACGCTGATCTTCGCCAGCGGGCTGGCGAGCCAGGGTGAAGATCATTTGTTGAAAGCGACGGTCGTGTTTCGACTGGACTGACGCCTGTCGCTACATCGGCGTGGTGCGTAGCGGCAGCAGGTCCGGGAATTCCGCATCGCGTTTTTCGGACTTGGCCTTGAAGGCTTCCTGCATATGCGATGGCGGCAACATGCCGGAATTCCAGACACCAATATAGTCGAGCGTATCGGCCGTGGAATGGTCACGGCCATAATTGATCAGCACTTTGCATCCGGTCACGGCCAGCGGGTTTTTTGACGCGATTTCACGGGCCACGCCCATGACATGTTCGAGCATGGCTTCCTGCGTCTCGAACACTTCATTCACCAGGCCAATCTCCTTGGCCTTGTCGGCGCCCAGACGTTCGCCCGTATAGGCCATTTGCTTGACCCAGCCTTCGGGGATGTAGCGCTGCAGGCGCGGGAAGGTGCCGACATCCGCCGTCATCGCAATATTGGTTTCCTGTATGCAGAAGAAGGCGTCTTTGGTGCACCAGCGAATGTCGCCGGCCGAAATCATGTCAATCGCGCCGCCAATCACACCGCCCTGACAAGCAATCAGCACCGGAATGCGAGCCTCTTCCAAGGCGTTAAACGAGGACTGAATCTGCTTGATGTTCGACCGGAAGGCCTCAGCCGCAACGTGGCGGTCGACCTTTTGGTGGGAGACGGCGCCGTCCTGATTAAACACGGACAGGTCCATACCGGCAGAGAAATGCTTGCCTTCAGAGGAAATCACGATGACACGCGCCGCTGCGGTGGCATCGATTTCTTTCACAATGGCGGGCAATTCATTCCAGAATGCCTGGTTCATGGCATTCATGGCCTGTGGTCGGCTCAATACGATATGCGCCACCTTGTCTTCTACGGACACCGTGAAGCATTCATGTGTTTTCTTCAGCATTCTTACGTCTCCAAATCCCTCGATAAAGTAGCGCATGCAGGGTACAATCTCCAGTGTGACCCAACGATAAGCATGCAAATGTTTGATTTTATGAGTGAATCCGATTTGAACAGGGTCTAGCTTAGGGAGGTAGCAATGCGTTTGACGATTTTGGGAGCGATTGCGCTATGCGCAGTTCCAGCCGGCTGTGAGTCGGGCTCCAGCGGCGAGTTCGGGCAAGTGCTCGGCGAGGTGCTGGGCGGGATAGAAGGCAGTCAGTCGTCGGGCGGCGAACTGACTCTGGCCGAGATTGATGCTGGCCTCAGACAAGCGCTGGAAATCGGCACAGAACGGGTGGCCTCGCAGATCGGCGTGGTCGATGGCTATTGGAAAGATCCGCAAATTCAGATCCCGCTGCCCGGGCGTCTGGGTCAGGTCCAGGGCGAACTCGCCAAGCTGGGGCTGTCTGGTCCGCTGGACGATGTGCAATTGCGGATGAACCGCGCCGCTGAGCAGGCGGTGCCGGCGGGCAAGCGGATTGTCATCGACGCGGTGCAGTCGATCACGATTGAGGACGCACTTGGCATTTTGCAGGGCGGGGACACCGCGGCGACTGACTTCCTGCGCGGGCGGACCGAAGCCAGCTTGCGGCAGACCTTTACACCGTTCGTTGAAAACGCCCTCGATTCATCCGGTGCTTATCAGGCCCTCGACAGTGTGACGTCGAGTCAGCCATTGCTCGCCATTGCGGCAACTGACTATAAATCTGATTTAACCTCATATGCGGTCCAATTTGGCCTTGATGGTCTGTTCAATTATCTGGCAGTTGAAGAACAGAAAATCCGGGACAATCCTGTTGCGCGGACAACGGAATTGCTGCGCCGGGTCTTTGGGTAGAATTTAGGAACAGAATGCGCCGATTCACATTCGAGACCCCTGATGGCAATATGGCCGCGCTAGAGTTTGGGGACCCGGCGAAAAAGCTGGCCGCGCTCTGGCTGCACGCCACCGGGTTCAACGCGATGACCTATCAGTCCATCCTGGCGCCTCTGGGGCTGCGGACCAAGGTGCAGGCTGTCGATCTGCGCGGGCATGGCCGGTCGACACTGCCAGCCAAGCCGTCAAAACTGAAATCCTGGAAACGCTATCGCGATGATGTCCTGGCCTTTATCGATCGGGAGTCGCCGGTGCGGAAGATTGTCCTGGGCGGGCATTCCATGGGCGCCACCGTTGCGCTGATGGCTGCCGGCGCGCGACCGGACAAGGTGGCGGGTTTGGTCCTGGTCGATCCGGTCATTCTGCCCCAACGCTATTACATGGCCATGCATCTGTCGCCGTTTCGGCGCGGCGGCCATCATATGGCGAAACAGGCGCGGCGCCGGCGCAATCAGTTCGATTCCCGGGAGCATATTCAATTCAAGTATAAGGGTCGCGGCGCCTTTGCGACCTGGCGAGAGCCCTTTCTCGAGGACTATGTTCTCGATGCCTTCGACCGCACCGATGGCAATGATCCCGACAGTGACAAACAGGTCTGGCAATTGCTGTGCGACCCGGAATGGGAAGCGGCCACGTTTCTGGCCCAGCGCAACCGGCCCTGGGGCGCCTTGTCCAAGATCAAGAGGCATCGGATCCCGATCACCATCCTGCGTCCGGACCGGGATTCGGTGATGACCGATGAGGTCGCGGCGCGATTGACCAGCAAGTGTCCGCACCTGGTGTTGAAGGAACGCGTAAACACCACGCATTTCCTGCCTATGGAAGCGCCCTATGATGTCCGCGATCATCTATCATCTTACATTTCCAGCCTGATTGAAGGCCTGGCGGATGAAGAGGTCGGTACCGTCAAGCGAAGCTTGCGCGGCTAAGCCAGTCGTCTAACCAATTCCGAGTCTTCCGAGCATTCCGGGATCAAGCAGACCCGAACCGAACTCGCGTCTCAACTCACCCATCAATCGGCCTTTCGTGTCACGCGGCAGCTCGTTCAGGGCGACCAGCCCTTCGATGCTGATATCGCACATATTCATCGTCTTCATTGCGCGTTCTTGTTCGGGGCCGGACAGCGATTGTAGTCGAATCAGTTTTGAGGCTTGCGGACTGGTCATCAGGCGCATGATCAAGGCTTGCATGGCTTGCTCGTCGGCGGCCGTCAGTCGGCCATACTTGTTTCGCGCCTCGCGGCCATTCTCGACGGCTTCCAGGGTTGCCGTGTTGAAACGGATCACCCAGCTATAGCCACGCGACCCATAATTGAATGCCGCCGCCAATTCTTCCATGATCTGCTCGGGTGCCTTGCGCTCAAGCGGTTCTAGCGTGGCCAGCTGACAGTATTTGGGCGCATGCATCGACAATGTACGTAAGCCATTCTGGGTAAGGTTGATCAGCTTCTCTATGTGCGTGACATCTGCTTGCAGCAGTGTTTTGAAATCGGATTGAACGGCCATGCCATAAGACCCCACAACCAATAGCGCCAACTCATCGTTCGATGCTCCGTCTGCAATCGCGGCTTCAGCCTGTGTGTGTAGTTCACTCGAAAGCTCTGGCTTTACCCGGTTCAGGACGTTCAGATACTTCACCGTCTCGGCATCATTGAGTTGGCGGCTCAACGGGGTTTCGCCCAGCACGGCTGGCGGGGTGATTCTTGGCGTGCTTGGCCAAAAGACGATGGCGACAAAAACCAGACCAATCAGGAACATGGCCCCTAGAAAGGTCAGGGTTTCAGATGACTTCACCGACCGACTATAACGATAACTGGCCACGGTTTGCTCCTTCGATCACGAAGAAACAGCCGTGCTGTGAAAGTATTTATATTCAGTATTAAAGGGTGATTGCTTTTCTTCTTGTATCAATGTTTGTTGAATATTGATACGCTGGGAATAGAAATAATAGTTGGATTGACGGTCCGGCTACAAAGTCAGACCGCGCGGTGCGAGTTTTTCCAGTTCCGCAATTTGCTCTGGCGGTGTTGGAATAACCTTTCGCGTGTCGAGATCGAAGGTCACGGCGACCGCCTGGCTGGTCATGAAGGCCTCGCCATCATCCGGATCCAGCACCCAGTGCGCCAGGGAATGCGTTTTCTCGGCCACATCCGCCAGGCTGGTATGAATGACGAAACGATCTCCTGCGCGCGGCCACTTGCGATAGACCAGACGATATTCCAGCACAGCCCCACCCATACGGGCGCCTGTCTTCGAAGCCGCGACTTTGGCGCGCCATTCGCTGAGCAGGGTCGGGACCGAATCCGAAATCCGGCCCATGAACCAGGGTGCCCAGAAGCGCCCGAAGACGTCGCATTCTCGGGGCAGGACCATGCCGCGGCCAATTTCAGGCGCACCGGTTTTGGTCACCAGAGCCATATTCGCCATGCTGGACGGGATTGGCGCGACGTCGGGATCTATGCCGCGCGGCCTGGTATCATCCGGCGCCGTCCCCATCAGTGCTTCCAGTTGCGCGCGTGATCGGGTGCTCCAGGGAAAAGGCTGCCCCGTCGCGGTCGAGACATGCAGGACGCGGGTCCGAAAGGCCGCCGCTGGACGACCGTCGCCATGGCGCATATCCTGATAGATCAGCGCGCTGGTCTCATCCCATTCGAGAACGCAGCCGGTCATGGTCAACGGATGGCCAGCATGCGCTTCACGGATATAGCGAATATGATGTTCGGCGGGCACCAGGGTCGACAAGGCATTGGGTCGAAATGCGTGCGGCATATGGATCGCGCCCGCCAGTGTGCCAAGGCCTTCCATCGCCTTTTCGACATAGACCCGGACATTCATATGTCCCATCTCGTCGCAATCCCAGGTATTGGGAATGCCCCGCCACATTGAGATCATTCGGGACACTTCCGACAAATACCGCGTGCTTCGATCACGGCGCTGCGGACAGAGAATCCAGCGGCTTTCGCTTCGCTATTCATGGCTTCGCTCGTTGCGACGGCGTGCAGTTCTTCTGCCGCACCACAGGAATCGCAAATGATGAAGACGGCGGAATGGGCATGCTGAGCATGACCGCACGCAACATAGGCGTTCAGGCTTTCAATCTTGTGCGCCAGGCCCATCTCCTGCAGGAAGTCGAGCGCCCGATAGATCGTGGGCGGTTTCGCCGCCCCTTCACCATCCAGTTTGGCCAGCAGATCATACGCCTTCGCCGGTTCCTCGCTTTCGAGCAGCAGGTGCAGGACCTTGCGACGGATCTTGGTCAGCTTCTGCCCTTTGGCGGTGACCAGGTCGTCTGCTTCCGCCAGAAATGCCTCCGTCTCCTGCGGACTGCAGGGCGTGTTGGCATGGATATGCGTGTGCGAATGAGCCATGCCTGCCATTTTGGGTGATTGTGCGAAAATGTGAAGGGCTGAGGCGAAATTTCGCCGGGGGCTTCTTGCGTTTCTGACAGGCCGGCATGTCCACGTCACTCCGGAGGAATCCTTAATTGGGCGGGCATGTCGCGCGACACGTCCCCGCGCGTCAGACTGGAACATTTATCTATGAAAAACAGTCGCCTAACTGGGTTCATGACGTGTTTAGAAAAGGCTGTGTCATGAAATCTCTTATCTGTTCAATCCTGATGGCGGGCTCCACTCTGATAGGCACCGCCGCCTATGCTGAAGACAATCCCTGGCTCGTCCGCGGGCGCGTGCTTGGCGTTATCCCGGATGAAGGCGCCGATCTGTCTGTCGCCGGGACCGGCCTGGTCGGCGATGTCGATATCGGTGACCAATATGTGCCTGAGCTCGATATTACTTACTTCTTCAACGACAATATCGCCGTCGAACTGATCCTTGCCGTGACCCCGCATGATGTCGATGCGGTCGGCGTGACTGTGCCAGGCGCATTGACGGACGCGGATATCGATCTCGGGGATGTCTGGCTGTTACCGCCGACGCTGACCCTGCAATATCATTTCGATACCGGGACCCAATGGAAACCTTATGTCGGGGCCGGCGTGAATGCGACCTTCTTCTTCAATGAGGATGAAGGCGGCGTGGCGGACGGGATCGATTATGATCCAAGCTTTGGTGGTGCGTTGCAGGTGGGTGTTGATTACGATCTTGATGGTGAGCCGGGTGGCTGGCTGTTGAACGCTGATATCAAGAAAGTCTGGATCAATACCGACGTCACCGTCGATTTCACCACCGCTTTAGGGGCCAGTGTCGATGCGGAGGTCGACATTAACCCCACCGTGGTTGGCATCGGGTTCGGCTATAAATTCTAGTTCGAACGCCTCCTAGAGGTGCCAATCATGCTTTCGCCCCGAACTGGCTGCGGTTCGGGGCGCCTTTTTATTCCTCGATGAATGCCTTGAACGCAGCCTCGTAATCCGGATGCCAGCGCGACAGAGCCGGGCGGTTCTGAATGATGTCATCGGCCGTCCATTGAATACGTTTCTCGTCCAGCGGGCGCGGCGTTTCGGGATCCGGGCAGAGAATATAGAAATCTCCGCGATCCAGCGATGCCATCAAGAAATCAACCGTCTCATCCGCCGTCGCCGCGAAAGGTGGTTTTTCCGGAATGAAAGCGGAGACCATTGGCGTGTAGACAAAAGCCGGGATCAGCAAATGCGCGCTGATCTGGCAATCCGCTTCCTGCCGCAGGGCATGCGCGATGCTTTCCGTATAGGCGAGGACGCCTGATTTGGAGAGATTATAAGCGTAATTGCCAGGTGGTCGGGTAATCCCTTGCTTGGATCCGGTATTGATCACGGTTGCTGGCTCTCCGTGCGCCAGCATGCCCGGCATGAAGGCGTGGCAGCCATGAATAACGCCCATCAGATTCACCGAGATGATGCTGTGAAACGCATCCAGGTCTTCCCACGGCTTGGTGCCCATGCGCCCAATGCCGGCATTGTTCATGAGACAGTGAACCTTGCCAAAATCAGCTTCAACCTGATCGCGCAAGGCATTGACCGCGTCAGCATCAGAGACATCGCAGACATAGCGGGCGATTTTGCCGGCCCCGCCCGACAGGGCCGTTTCCGCCTCTTTCAGGGCGTCGGCTTTCATATCGACCAGACCGACATTCATGCCCACAGCGGCGAAACGTTTCGCGGTTTCGAGGCCGATTCCGCCTGCTGCTCCGGTAACAATTGCCGTATTGCCAGACTTCAACCAGTTCATGTGCCATCCCTCCCGGCGCGCAGACGTGCGATCAGGGTCGGCACGTCATATTCATCATCGCCCTCATAGCGCGGCGCATTGCGGGCATAAGCGTCTTCAATCCGGTCATGGATCGGTTTGATCCGCTCAATATTATAGGCATGCGTGACGACATAGAATTCACCCGCCGCGATTTGTGCGACGACCTTTTCGGCAAATGTGTCGGCATCCATGGCGAATTGTTCGGACCCTGCCGTCATCTCCGAGGCCACAAAGCCTGGCACGATCATGCCGACCTGGATGAAGTCCGGAAAGTCATCGCGCATGGCTTCCGTCAGCCCGCGCACCGCATGCTTGGAGGCGATATAGGCTGCGCTATTGGTGACCGCGTTGAAGAAGGCATTTTCCGACGCGACATTGTAAATCGCGGCGGGTTCGCCTTGTGCGATCATGCGCTTGCCGAAAATCGCGGCGCCGTGCCAGACGCCAAACAGATTGACATCAAACAGCCGGCGCATGTCTTCCAGCTTGACCTCCGGCAGCGGCGCGCGGCCGACAGAGATCCCGGCATTGTTGATCAATACATGGGCGCCGCCATAGGTATCCCAGGCGAAGTCCGCAAAGGAGTGCATACTGTCCGGCTGCGTGACATCCATGACCATGGCGGCAGCGTCGATGCCCAGCTCAGCCAGCGTCGCCATCGCTTCATCCAGCCGGTCTTGTCTGGGTTCGCCGATCACGATTTTGGCGCCCAGTGCACCGAACCGTTTGGCCAGGCCGAAACCAATCCCTGTGGCACCGCCTGTGATGACGACGACCTTGTCTTTGAAATCTTCCATTCTCTTGCCTCCCATCCGAACACCCTATAGCGCGCATACGAACGCGACGAGGGCCAGACTGGTGTTCACGCTTTTGGCAAAGCGCGCCGAGGTCAAGGTGTTACGCGGCGGCAGAACAGGGGTGGTGAACCAGAGCGAAAGCGCCATATGAGGGATATGCAAGTCTATAATGACCCGAACGCCATGCCGGAAAAGCCGCCAATCTTCCGCAAGGGCTTTCCGACTGTGATCCTGATTCTGGCAGGTGCGATCATTGGCGTCTCGCTGGTGCAGTTCAATGCCTCGGACCAGTTGCAGAACTGGATGTTCGCGACGGCCGCCGTCGCCGGT
The DNA here is from genome assembly GCA_039033355.1 of Pseudomonadota bacterium. Classification (GTDB taxonomy): domain Bacteria; phylum Pseudomonadota; class Alphaproteobacteria; order Caulobacterales; family Hyphomonadaceae; genus Henriciella. The sequence continues at coordinate 16,393 of JBCCCT010000067.1, forward strand.
GGACCGAGTTTCGAGAATGTTTACCGCCCCTGGGGCGAGTTCGCGCCTTATGTCTTGCACACATTTCTGCATGGCGGGTCATTTCATCTGATGATGAATATGGCGATGCTGATTGCGCTCGGCCCCATCGTTGCGAACGTTCTCGGCAATTCAATCAAAGGCGCGCTCCTGTTTCTGGCTTTCTTCGCCTTGTGTGCGGCGGGAGGCGGGCTCGCACAGGTGATCTGGTATGCGATCGAGGCACAGGATGGCATTGCCATCGGGGCCAGTTCGGCCATTTCCGGTCTGCTCCCGGCCGTCGGCTATTCACGTGGTGGGTTGAAAAGCGCCTGGTCGATCAGCGTCCCGTGGATCCTGATCAATGTCGTGCTGGCCTTCCTGGGCGGCGATGTCGGCGTGATGCAGATTGCCTGGGCAGCGCATCTCGGGGGTCTCGCCGCGGGGTTTAGTTTCCCGCTTTTTACACGCCTCGCACAACCGGCGCGCTAAGCCCCCGGGCGCCGGTCTTGCGCAGCGCTTCCCGCTTGAAGCGATAAAGTTCCGCCGGTCGCCCGCCTGTGCCGCTTTCCATGTCTCCGGTCCCTTCGACCAGACCCGTGCGATCGAGGGCGCGGCGGAAATTCTGTTTGTGCAGGACCTGCCCCAGAATGGCTTCAACCGTGCCTTGCA
>JBCCCT010000068.1:0-16690 GCA_039033355.1 Pseudomonadota bacterium
GCCAGTGCCATCAATGTCGAGACGATCACAATCACGATCGCCACGGCATCAAAGGCTGTAAGGGCTTCCATCATTGGGCAGCTTCCGGTGCGATCAACTCTACTAAATCAGATAGGCGCTTGATCGGCGTAATCGTCAAGCCTTCTATCGCTGTTGGACTGCCATCTGGCACGAAGGCGCGCTCGAAGCCGAGCCGTGCCGCTTCCTTCAGTCTTTGCTCCATGCGCGCGACGGGACGGATCGCCCCGGACAAGGCCACCTCGCCGAAATAGATCGACTTGCTGGGGCCCGGATTGGTCGCCGCTGAGGTCAGCAATGCCGCGGCAGCCGCCAGGTCGCCGGCAGGTTCGCTCATGCGATATCCGCCCGCGACCGACAAATAGACATCGCGCCCGCCAAGCGACACACCGCATCTTGCCTCGAGCACGGCCAGCAGCATGGCCAGGCGATTGCTGTCCCAGCCGACAATTGATCGTCGCGGCGTGCCATAAGCGCTCGGTGCGACCAGGGCCTGCACTTCAGCCAGCACGGGGCGTGAGCCCTCCATAGCGGCGAATACGGCGGCGCCGCCCGCATCATCCGCTTCGGTCGACAGAAACAGGGCCGAGGGTTCGCGCGCAGGCGCGAGGCCATATTGGTGCATTTCGAAAATGCCGATCTCATCTGTGGGCCCGAAGCGATTCTTCACGGCGCGCAGGATGCGGAACTGATGACCGCGCTCGCCTTCAAAATAGAAGACGGTATCGACCATGTGTTCGACGACGCGTGGACCGGCAATCTGGCCTTCCTTTGTGACATGCCCGACCAGGATCAAAGCTGCACCGGACTTTTTGGCCCAGCGGGTCAATTCCTGGCCGCAGGCTCTGACCTGACTGACGCTGCCAGGCGCGGCTTCCAGGCTGTCTGTCCACATGGTTTGAATCGAATCGATGACCACGAAATCAGGTTTCGCTGACTTCAACGCGGACAACACTTTGCGCAAATCAGTTTCGGTCGCGAGCTGAACCGGGCTGTCGGCAACTTTCAAACGGCGTGCGCGGTCTTGAATTTGCGCGGTTGCTTCCTCCCCAGAAACATAGACAGCGGTCGACCCATTGCGGGCGAGACGGGCTGCGACTTGCAAGAGAAGCGTCGACTTGCCGATTCCAGGATCACCGCCAATCAGAGTCGCGCTGGCCGGTACGATGCCGCCGCCAAACACGCGATCAAGTTCGTCGACGCCAAGGATAATCCGCTCTGGTGGGGCATCATTGCCATCTAAGGCCGTGAATTTTGCTTTGCTGTTTTGCTTGCTCCCGGCCTTGCTGGCTTTCAAACCGCCAGGCGGACCGGACGCCGCTTCTTCCGTGAGCGTATTCCACTCGCCGCACGCGTCGCATCGGCCGGACCATTTCGAATGAACCGCACCACAAGCCTGACAAACAAAATGTGATTTCGCCATGTGATCTGCCTAACGGGCTCCGTAAAAATGGGGAAGTGGAATAAGCGGTTGAAGTGTTACAAGTGTAGTAACAAAAAATTCATATTGTTTTTCGATAAGGATGTGCTATACATCGATTCATAGGGAAGAGAGACAAGAACCGAATAACCTCGACAGGAGGAAAGATAATGACTCTACAAAAATCCCTAACCACGATGATTGGATCCGTTGCTGCCTTGGCGATGCTACCCGCTATGGCTGGATCTATTTCGAACGCAAATGCCAAATCACTTGAAGTGTCTATCGCAGGGTATGATCTGTCTGACCCGGCTCATGCGCAAATCGTCTATTACAAAATTCAAAAAGCTGCGAAACGCGTTTGCCGCCATACCTTAGCGCGCGAGACCTTGCGCGAGCGCATGGACCAACGCCAATGCCAAGAGACTGCCATTCAGGATGCCGTTACTCAATTGAATGCGCCGGAACTCACACTCGTCATGCTCGAACGCACTCAACGCTCATAGAGTCGGATAGTCTCTGATACATAAGGGCGCAGCATTTATTTGCTGCGCCCTCTCGCTTTTCTGAGCGGGCTGGCGCAATTTGAAGTCTGACGGAGGAAACAGATGATAAAAATGCCAGAGCAGGGACGGTCTTGGGCAGACGTCAAGGATGACATGATGGCCCGCAGCGCCAAGGATGCCAAATGGCGCGAAGGCCGCACGGCGGTTTATGTGTTCAATGCGGGCGACGAAATTGCCGCCATCCAGAAGGAGGCTTATGCGGCCTTCATGTCCGAGAACGGCCTCGGGCCATTGGCATTTCCGTCGCTGGCACAAATGGAAAAAGAAGTTATTGCAATGGGGCTTGGTCTGTTGCATGGGCCTGACGGCAGCACGGGCGCGATGACCTCCGGGGGCACGGACTCGATTACGATGGCCATGAAGACCGCTCGTGATTTCGCGCGCGCAAGTGGGCGTGCACGAGAACGCGCAAATATCGTCCTGCCTTATTCCGCCCACCTGGCATTCGACAAGGCGGCGCATCTCATGGATGTCGAGATCCGGCGCATTCCGGTCAAAACCGACGGAACCTTCGAAGCAGATGTCGGCGAGATGATTGCGAGCTGTGACCCGGACACGATTATGATGGTCGGGTCGGCGCCGAACTTCCCGCATGGCATCATTGACCCGATTGAAGCGTTGAGCGAGGCCGCGCTTTCGAATGATATCTGGCTGCATGTCGACGCATGTGTCGGTGGGTATTTCGCCCCGTTCGCCCGGATGAATGGCATCGCTGTTCCGGCATTCGATTTCGAATTGCCGGGCGTACGGTCGATGAGCGCGGATCTGCATAAATATGGCTATGCCGCTAAAGGGGCGTCGACGGTGCTGTTCCGATCCGAAGATTTGTTTGCGCATATGCCGTTTGACATGAAGGAATGGTCAGGGGCGCCGATGAAAACGCCGACGCTCGCCGGTACGCGGCCGGGCGGTGCGATATCCGCTGCATGGGCGGTGATGAATCACCTTGGCATTGAGGGCTATAAGCGCCTGCAGGGTCAGGTCTGTGCGACACGTGAACGGGTGGCGGATGGCGTGAAGCGGCTTGGCTTTGAAGTGCTCGGTAATCCGCTCCTTGGATTGATCGCGTTTCGTCATCCGGATCATCATGCCTTCGCCATTTATGGTGAAATCTATCGCCGAGGCTGGTTTACGTCCGTCACCAAACAGCCGCCGAGCCTGCATTTGATGTTATCGCCCAAACATGCCGATTTTATTGATGATTATCTGACCGATCTCGAAGCGAGTGTTGCGGCAGTTGCGGCGTCAGCGGATGCCGAAAAACTAAAAGTCGACGCGCGTTACAGCTAATCTGCAAAAAAACGATTTCAGCGTTGGACAAGCGCGGAGAGGGGAGCTAATAAGCCGCTTCCCTGTTTGGCCTGCCCGGGTAGCTCAGGGGTAGAGCAGCGGATTGAAAATCCGCGTGTCGGTGGTTCAAATCCGCCCCCGGGCACCATTCCATCCCTGATCGACGCAAAGACAGACAGGCCTCGACCGCTTGTTCGAGACAGTTGCACTCTGCACAAAAGAAACCCCGGATCGCTGGAGGTGCGATCCAGGGTGTCAGGTCTATGTCGCGGGTAAAGCTAGAAATCGTAGCGCAGTTCCACGCCATAGGTTTGCGGACGAGCCTGGAAGCCCAGGTCGAAGGGAGCGCCTGCGTATTCGCTCGGATTGAAGTCCGCATAATATTCTTCGTCGAACAGGTTTCGGCCCCATATGGCCAGGGTCCAATTGTCCCGCTCGATCGCCGCGCGCAGGGACAGGAGATTGATGGGGTCACGCACATCGACATTGTCGATCTGCCAATACTTGTCCCCCTGATATTCATAGTCCGCGCGCAGGACCAGATTGAAACCGTTTTCAAGCGGTTTCACGAATTGCCCCCCGACATTCAGGGTCAATTCCGTGGTTTTCGGGCTGCTCGCCCCAATCACTTGGCTGATATCAACCCCGGAACTGGTGAGAAACGCTTCGAGGTCAGCGCTGCCAATCGACTTGATCTCGGAGTCGGTGAAGCCGAGGCCGCCATACAGTGTCAACTCGTCTGTCGCCTGGAATTGGACGTCCATGTCAAACCCGGCAATGTCGACTTCGTCCAGATTTGAGATGATTTGCGAGATCGTGCTGACATCGACAAAGAAGAACTGGAAATCGTCGCTCTGGGTCATGAAGGCCGCCGCATTCAAGACGCCGCGCCCGTCGGCAAATTCAGATTTGAAGCCGACTTCGAAATTGGAGAGCGTTTCGTCATCGAACTCTTCAAGCACGACACCCGGCGCGTTAAACCCACCTGACCGGAAGCCCGAACTATAGGTGGCATAGCCTATGACCTGTTCCGTGAAATCATAGCTGAGCGTCACCTTTGGCTGGAATGAGTCGAATGTCTCGCTGCGATCCGATCCGGCTGTTCCGGGAATGGTTTGATTTCGCTCATCTTCATGATAGCGCGCCCCGATTTGCAGCGTCGCGCGATCATTGAGGTCAAATTCGACTTGCCCGAACAGGGCCCAGGCCGTGTTCTCGTTCGCCTCATTGCGATCAATGATCACCACTCCGTCGACAAACTGGCTGGCTTGACCGTCCAGGTCGAGAAAGGCCCGGGTGCGGAGGTCGCGTTTCGTATCGAGATAATAGGCGCCGCCGAGCCAGCGAAAGGCGCGATCATCCGGCGACACAAAGCGCAATTCATGACTGGTCAGCTCGACCCCAAGATTCTGGCCCTGACCCAGTTCACCAAAAGCGCCAAACGTGCCCTGCGTCGGATTCGAGAAGTCGAGATCGGCCCGGTAGATTTCTTTCAGATCCGTGTAGCCGAGAATGTAGGTGGCTATGGTGTCACCCAGCGCCCATTCCGCCTTGGCGGTGAATTCAGTTGTCTCAGCCTCGGTGAATCCTGCGAAATTCGATGTCGGGTCAAAAATATCATTGGCGTCATTGTCGCTTCTGAAATCAGGGTTGTTTCCGCTATTGACGATCGTGTCATAGCTGGAACCGGCATCGACATCATTATAGGCGGCGCGCAAGTCGAGCGAAAAACGGTCATTCGGCGTGAAAGCCAGCTTGCCGCGGACTGAGAGGTCCTGATCGACAAAATCAACCTCCTGTCCGAGAAAGGCGTTCTCGATCAGGCCGTCGGTTTGGTAATGACTGGCGGACAATCGATACAACAATGTGTCTTCGATGATCGGGCCGCTAATGCCGCCCTGGACTCGATAAGCGCCGGCATTTGCAGCTTCCGCACTGGCAAATCCTTCGATTTCATTGGTCGGCTGAGCGGTGACAATATTGATCGCGCCACCAATTGCATTGCGACCATAGAGCGAGCCTTGAGGTCCTTTCAAAACTTCGATCTGTTCAACATCGAAGAGCGGCATCTTGAACTGTTTCTGATTGTTCTGCGGCACTCCGTCGACAATGATCGCCACCGGCGAGTCGGCATTGTTGATCTGCGTCACACCGCGAATGACGACAAAGCTGTTCAGATAGGTGAACGAGTCATCGAAGGTGACGTTTGGCGTCAGGGCGATGAAATCCTCGGTTGACCGCATGCCGGCATCTTTGATGGTTTCGGCGGTGAAAGCTGTGACAGCGTTCGGGACATCCTGAAGAGATTGTTCGCGAAACTGTGCGGTCACGGTGACCGTGCCAAGGCGTTTGTCGGCATCATCGGATGCATTGCCCGCCTCCTGGGCGATCGCAGACTGGGGCAGGGCCGTGGCCAAGCCAGCGGCCCAGACCGATGCGAGAAGTTTGGTTTTGAATGTCGTACCCATGATCGGATCCTTCTCAATCAAGATTGTTGTGGCAAGGGGAGCGTCTCGATGGGGGCGTAGTCCTCATCAAGACCAAAACAGCGCGGATGAACGAAGTTCAGCGCTGCCTCCGTACGCAGTAATTTCGGGGCGGCAGCGGCAATCACTTTGACGCGCTGACCATATCGCAGGGACTCCGTTGGGATTGGCTCAGCGGTTTCCCGGTCTATGACGGTGATCAAGTCGGGAACGATGGCAAGCAGGGTGTCGCCTTCCTTGGCAAGCAAGTTCTCGTTTTGGAATTGCAAATCCAGCAGTCGACCTGGATTCGTCATGTCACTGATCTTGCAGTGCCCGGTCGAGAATCCGCCTGTGGTTTCACGCCGCAAATCGATGATTTTCCCGTCGAAAAGTTCTCGACCATGTCCATACGTTTCGGAATCAGAGAGATACCGAATGAGTGCGCCTGATGCGTCTCCGCGCTTGCGACCGGCTTCGATGGCGCGTCCGATATTCAGCGCTTCTGTAAGCGTCTCGTGGATGGTGGCGCGCTTCACATCAGCGCCCGTCATGGGATAGCCCGCGACGATACAGCTCAGCCCCATATGAACGGCCAGGGTGCGAACAAAGCCTTCTGCGGTTGCCGCATCACCGGTCTCGACAATGGTCGAGTTGAGATGTTCGTCAACGATCACAAAGGGCGTTGCAGAAACGCCCTCGAAATTCATCACAACCATTTGAATTTCTGGAAAAGCGCGGCCCATACCATCAGCATTGAGCAAGGGCAGTCCCAATCGCGCTGCGGCGACGATGGGGAGTGTCGAGTTCACCCCACCGATTTCCGCCGGCATCAGGGCGTCAATGGGTTTTCCGATACGCTGTGACAGACGCTCAATCGCCAATTCAATATCATCGCCAGACGCGGCTTTCTCGTTGAGCACAGTGGGCGCGCCAAGCATCGCGATAAAGGCCACAGTGGCGTCATCATCAAGTTGCGAGGGATGGATAATCTGCGGATGTCCAAATGTGCGGATCGCCGCCTGCGCCATCAATCGGCCGATATAGGGGTCACCGCCACCCCCAGTGCCGAGAAAAGCTGCGCCGCGCGCGAAATCGTGCAAGTCAGCTTCTGACAGGGTCAGGTTGGTTTGGCGTGTGTCATCCTCGACACCGGCCTGTTTTGTGAGAGGACTTTTCAAACCCATCATAACGCTCCCTGGGTTAGCGCGAGGTCGCCGGCTACTTTGACGCGCAGCCGCACAGCGCCGCCGGGTATGTAAGCCAGCGGAACCTCTTCCATATCCAAGATTTCGATACTGCCCGGAATGGCGCCCGCCACGATTGCCTTTTTCCTGGCCTCGGCCGTAGCTTGTTCGATCGCGGTGTCTCTGCCGATCGCGTCATATGAGAAAACTTTGTCAATCTCTCCGCCGACCTGGGCGATCGAGGCGCCGATGGCATTGGCAACTCCGGCTTCAGCCTGGACCAGAGTTTCCGAGACCCCTTCAAGGTCGCGCTGGATCAGAACCGCGCCGCCGCCAACCAGAATGAGGGGCGTGCCATCGCCGCTGGTTTTCATCCGGTCAATACCGTCCTCAACCATTCTGTGGAGCTCATCAATTCCAGCCGAGACGAGCGCCGCATTCAGGGATTTCACCCGTGCTGCATCACCAATATCCGCATACCCCGCCGCGACCGCGAGATCCGTCGCCGTCAGCGTGTCGCCACCAAAGACCAGCGCGCGCTGTGTCAGTTCGAAGCCGACGGAATCGGGCCCAATCGCGACGCTGCCATCTGATTGCGGGCGAACAATGCTGCCGCCACCGAGGCCGAGCGCGGTGACATCCGGCATGCGGAAATTTGTGCGAACGCCGCCTATATCGACCTGCAGGGAAGACTCGCGCGGGAAGCCCCCACGCAACACGCCAATATCGGTCGTTGTCCCGCCAATGTCTGCGACCATGGCGTCTTGCAACCCGGTGAGGAACGCCGCGCCACGCATCGAATTGGTTGGACCTGAGGCGAACGTCAATACCGGATAGGCCTTCACCATGTCTGCGTTCATCAGCGTGCCATCATTCTGGGAAACGAAGAATGGCGCGGTAATGCCGAGCGTCCTGAGCGCGCGTTCAAACCCTGTGACGGTCTCGGTCGCCAGAGTTGTCAGGCTGGCATTCATCAGTCCCGCATTTTCACGCTCCAGAAGCCCCATTCTACCAATTCTGGACGAGCGCGTGATTGCTGCGTCAGGATGCTCTTGTTGAATGATGGCGAACGCACGGTTTTCCATCTCGTCATTGATGGGAGCGAATAGTGCGGACAGGGCGATGGCATTGATGCCTGCACGTCGATAGGTGCGCGCCGCATCGGCAATTGCACCTTCATCCAGCTCTGAATTGATCCGGCCATCATAGTGGTAGCCGCCACGAACCGAGACTGCATGACCGCCAAGCGCTTTTTGAATGTCCTCTGGCCAGTCGGAGAATGGAGGAAGCGCCTGGGCTGCCGGTTTAGCGATCCGAATGGCGCCCACCTTGTCCAGCGATTTGCGCTGCACGAATGCATTGGTGAAGTGCGTTGTGCCGATGCTGACGGCGGCAATATCGGCGCCATCAATGCCGCCGTCATTGAGGACTGATGAGATGGCAGTGACGATTCCATCGCTGACGGTCATTGTTGTTTGGGATTTCACTTTCGCGACGACCCGCGTGCCGTCCATCAGGACGGCATCGGTGTTCGTTCCACCCACATCAACTCCAATGCGCACGCCTGCGACTCCCAATCTAAAGCTGGGATGAAGCTAGGCCTGAATCCGATCGTCCCGAAACACCCACCCGGGTAGGTGGTGATCGAAATTCGGGTAGGTTTTGAGCATTTTTGAGAGAAGGTCAGAGCGCGCGACTTTTAAATCACATCGGCCCGCAGGCACACGCTGATAGCTTCCGCGCGGCTTGAGACGGACAGTTTCTGGAACACATTCTTGAGATGAAATTTCACTGTATTGGGCGAGATGGACAAGGCGAATGCGATCTCTCGATTGGTGCGGCCCGCCAGGACTTGTCGCATGACGTCGGTTTCCCTGTCGCTGAGTATAGAGGGGTCGTCAGAGCTGTCCTCATTTCGCGTATCAATGTCAGATATGAGCTCAGCCAGAAATCTGTCCCTTAATCGTCTCGCACCAGATTCTCGCGAGTCTGCGGACACGGTCTTGATCAAGTTTGCGGCGGCCAATCCTTCTTCGATGATGGCTCGCTTGAACCCTTCAAACCGGGCAAAAGACAAGACAGTCTCGAATATCGCGCCGGCGTCGGCATGATCGCCAAGCTGGTGCTTCGCAATCCCTTCGAGCAATTTCAGTTTGATGAAGCCGCGAATAAGGTCGCTGCGTTTGTGGATGTCTGCCCATTTTTCAAAATGAGCCGCGGCCGCATCCGGCTTATGCTGACGCAGCAGATTCCGGCCCTCTGCAAGAATGCGCGGCAAGTCACTCAACTCAAAACCCTGATCGGAGACGGACGCTTGCAGGAGGTCAGCATCCTGATCCGGAATGGGCGCTTGATATCTCAGCCTCAAATCAATCAAGGCGAAACGCACAAACGCTTCAAGCCGCGGGAGTTGTCTGATCCTCGCAACTCTCTGCGCCCTGATGACGGTCTCCTGAATGCGATCCCACGCACCGTGAGCCGCTGCGATGGCCAGGTCGGTCTCATAGGCAACGAAATATACCTCAATCCAGGCATCACATTGTTCAATGATCGGAAACGCTTCATCGAGATACGCTTGTGCCTGAACCAGATCATTCTCTTCATAGGCAATCGCTGCCGCATAGGCCGCGCCAAGCGCATAGAGTTCAGCGCTCTTGCCATAATGCTCTTCGATCAGCTCCATACCCTGCATCAAGGTTGACTTTGCATCGCGGAGGCGCCCGGTGACAAACAGCGCAAAGCACTGATGGAAATACAGGAAAACCTCGCCATACAACGCATTCAGCGCGCGATAATGCCTGATCGAGGCGTCCCCCTCTCGCAAGGCGCTCTGGAACTGATTGGTGCGGTTGTGCAGCCCGCACAGCAGATTCAAGCGGGTCGATTGCAGGAAGTGATCATCGCGCGGGGAGGTCAGCTCAAGGTCTTCCAGTGCCTGGATTGTATCTGACGTGCGTGCCTTGAGATCAAAATAAACAGAGATCATGCCATCAAAGATGGTCAACTCACTGCGAAAGATCGGGTCCTGTTGATCACCGGCCTTGTAGAGCTTCTTCAGGTGTTCGTAGGATTGCCAGGCTTCGCTCCATTCTCCGCTCTTCAGTTTCAAATATATGTCGGCCAACCATGATCTGGGGTAGTGGCGCAACCGAGCATCTGGAATGGCCCGCAAGGCGCGAATGACGGCGAGCATGTCGCCCGTCACGGCTTGACGCCACCCTCCCATGGCTTCGAGGGTGGCGGCGATCAGGTCAGAGTTTTGGCTTTGTAACGCATATTCAAGCGCGTCGCTTTCATACCCATTCTCGAGCGACCATTTGGAAGCGCACCCATATATCTCCGCGAAATCGTAGCTCGAGTCGCGTCGCGCGCGCTCGGCCAAAAATTCCGCGAACAAGCGATGATAACGAAACCAGCTTCGGTCTTCATTCAGGCAGGATACGAACAATTCATGCCGCTCAAGCTTTTCCAGGATGGCCCAGGACGAGTTCGAGCCACAGACAGCATCTGCGAGGTCGCCATTCACCCGTCGCAGTGTCGCGGTGTGAAGCAGCAGCGCTTTTTCTTCCTCTGACAACAAGGAGAATACGCGCTCCATGAAATAGTCAGATAGCACACCGCTACGCCCCGATGCCTGGGTGAGCGCGTCATTTAGGGGGACACCGTCGCGAAGCAAGGTCCGGGTTGCGAACAGGGCGATCGGCCATCCTTCTGTCCGCTGCCACAGCTTTTCGGTCAGGGGGTCGTCTGCGGCGACTGTGAGGGAATCCTGAAAGTAAGCTTCGACTTCGCGTTTGGTGAAGCGCAGATCACGCTGCGATACTTCCATGCATCGACCTTGGCTGCGAAGGTCGGAAAGACCAAATGCGCGCGGAATGGATCGTGAGGAAAGGACGAGCGTGGTCTCGGTCAGGATTTCGAGCAACCGACGAATGAGGCGACACGTCGCCGCCGTTGCCGCTAGGTGAAAGTCGTCGAGGAAAATGAAGCGCGGGGCGGTCTTTCGCGACAGCTTGTTCATCATCGCGCTGAAGACGACATCGCATTCGAGGTTTGCCAATACGTTGGGGTGATGCGGAAGCTCATAATCCAGATGACAGCCCGCATGTTTCAGCGCGGCCGTCAGATTGCAGATGAGGGTAAAAGGATCAGCGTCTTCTTCATCCAGCGACACCCACGCGGTGATCCCCGGTTGCTCCGTCAGGGCGGCGTACCATTGGGCGAGCACCGACGTTTTCCCATAGCCAGCTGCGGCCTGGACGAGCACCAATTGCCGATCATTGTGCGCCAGTCGATTCAGGATTTGATCCCGCATCAACAACCGGGTGACGGCCGTATTCGGTCCGAACTTTTCAGGTTTGATCCAGCCTGGTTGCTCCATGAAATGATCCTACCCGCATAAGGGTGGTTTTCAAGATTAGCTCATCGAAATCGATTGCCGTACACAGAGTTTGGAAGATTGTAGCCGGGAAAGACTGCCCCGGATCACGAATGTCGCGATCCGGGGAGAAGCGTCGAATTGTCTGCCTGTATCGATCATTTCATCCCTGGCGGGATGAAGATCAAAAGACCTTGGTCAGCTGCACGAAACCGGCTCTGCCGCGGAGGGGGTATCCGGCGGCCAATGGCACTGTACCGCGACGTTGAAGCCCGCTTGAGATGGTCGGAGGTGCCTCATCGAAAATGTTTTCGACGCCCACCGTTATCTGCAGGGAATCTCCTGTCCAGCGCACGCTGGCATCATGATAGAGAACCTCTTCGGCCTTGCGATCTGCGATGCCGGACACCCCTTGATATGTAATTTCAGAGTCCGCGAACACCGAACTGTCCGTGACACCGATATAATCCATGAACCAGGAATATCTGAAATCACCGCGATCAAGGCTCAGTCGTGAATTCCAGACCCATTCGGGGTCACCGATGGTGCCGTTGAAACCATCGACGTCAAAGCCGGTCTCCTCAGCCGTATCGAACAATTGAATAATATCCGTGTCGGTATAGGTCGCCTGGCCTTCGAAGATCACGTCGCCAAATTCAAACTCTTGATCATATCGCAATGTGATATCAACGCCGTCTGTCTTCTGGCTGTTAACATTGACATAGATATCGCGCACGCTGGTAATGGCGAAGGGTTCGGTCGCATTCGCATCGTTGCGCTCCAGCAGATCGCAGAACGAGTTATCTGGAAAATTGTCAGCAATATAGCAGCCGGAGACAACGGTGGCGGCGTCCAGCTGCGCGATCTGATCCTCGACTTCAATATTGAAATAGTCGATGGCGAGCGACAGATTGATAAAGCTTGGCGTGAAGATCACACCCACGGTTTCGGACTCTGCTGTTTCTGGTGTCAGATCCGATCCACCGCCTTCGGAAAAGATCGTCGCGGAAGATCCGATCGGCGAGTAATCCTCTGGAATTCCGATTGACGCACAATTGGTCTGGAGATTTTGATTGCTGGATTCACCCCAGTTCGCGCAAGGATCGATCGCGAGTTGTGACTGAAACCCTGTCGTCGCGCCAAGAAAGGTTTCGAACAGAGCGGGGGCCCGGAAAGTGGTGCCCTTTGTGGCGCGGAACCTGACTTCGGGCGTGACTTGCCAATTCCCCTGGATCTTCCAGACATCGCCTGTGCCATAGGTTGCATAATTGAACGCGCGCGCCGACAGATTCAGGGACAATTCCTCGGCACTTGGTGCGCCTTTCAGAAGCGGCACTTCAATTTCCCCGAATACTTCGAACACGTCTTCTTCGCCAACAGTGGGGAGCGCGGCGGACGAGCCCCAGATATTGGCGTTGACGGAGTTTTCGCTCGGCTGATCGTCAATCGAGTATTTCCGACCTTCCATTCCGATGGCGGCCAGGATTTCGCCGGCCGGCAATTCATAGACTGGCCCCGACACCCGCGCCTGCGCGATGGTCTGCTCGTACACGGTCGTTCCGGTTTCGATCGATTGAACGTGATCATACCAGGACGTATCGGAGCCATCGAGCCAGGCTGGATCGGCTGGGTCATATGTTGGCGCATTATCGGTTTCAAACCAGTCGCCAGAGCGATCCGCGAGAATCGAGTTTTGAGCGTATTCTGCGTCGGATTTGGTGTAGGACAAGTCGAACGTCCAGACCCAATCATTCAGCCACTCAACCTGACCAAACGACCCTTCCAGGGTTGAGGCTGCTGACAGATAATCCACTGTTATGTCCGAGTTTGACGGAAACGCGGTGATCGGAACGGCCAGAAATCCGAACCCGTTCTCATACTCCGTGCTGTAAGGCGCGCCGGTTTCGTCCCCGCCAATATAAGGGAAGAACTGGCGCCAGCCTTCACCCTCGGTTTTTCGTTGGGTGTAGAGAAATTCTCCGAGCCAGTTGACGCCGCCAAACGCATCAAAGGCAAAATCCGAGGTCGCGAACAGGCTCAGGACTTCCTGGCGATTTATCGCATCCGCGGAATTCACGCGCGGGTCATATAAATCGTCCTCAAAAAAGGCCTGACCATCTTCTGATGTGGCATAGCTCGCATTGGTCCGCAGCCGATATCCCGGAATTGGTCCTTCAGACACACCATCAGGACTTGGAATATAGCGGTTTGCGAAATTGAACCCTTCAATGAACGTGTTTGCGTAAATGTTATCGCAATTCTCGTTCGACGTTCCGGCATTGATGCTGCGATCTTCGCGATCAATCAGTCCGCCGCCAACCCCCTTGATGAGGTCTGGGCCGCACGCCAGATAATCGCGGTCACCAATCGAGAGGTCTTCTCGCAAAGTGTATTGGCCCGAGATGGCGATATTGCCGCGATCGAAATTCAGACCAAAGGCACCATCAATGGCCAGCGACTCACCGCCTGATTCAAACGGCACATTTGCGCGGACGGTTAATTCAGGCTGATCAACCGCGGTGCGGGTGATGATGTTCACGACGCCGCCAACGGCATCCGAGCCATAAATGGTCGAGGCCCCGTCCTTCAGGATCTCATAACGCGTCACCGCAGAGTCGGGGATGACGTTCAGGTCAAAGGCGCCCACCGCGCCGCGAACGCCCGCAGGGCCCGGGCGGCGCCCATTCAGCAAGACGAGCGTGCGCTGGTCGCCAAGTCCCCGCAGCGAAACGGTGTTAATGCCCGTGCCGCCATTGATGACAAAGCCACCAAACTGATTGTTGAGCTGCGTGGACCCGGCAGCGATCGATGATCCTTGCAGAATGTCAGCAGCTGAAATCAAGCCTTCCAGGGTTGCGACTTCGGCGGTCAGAACCTGAATCGGCGATGCGGAAGTAAACTCGGTGCGTCGCAATAGTGAGCCGGTCACAACAACCTTGTCCTGCACCGCAGCGTCTTCTTCAGCCGCGTCTTCGTCGAGCAGGTCAATGGCGGTCTCGTCTAGTGGGTCCTCTTGCGTATGCGCAGCCGGCACAATGATGCAGGCCATCGCGGAACTTGCCAGCAAACCGGCAAGGCAACGATTTGGGGAACGGGTCATTTGGGGTCTCTCTCTCCAGTAAAGCGTCAGCTTTTCGTCCCCAATATGACAAGAAATTCAGAATACAGGAGCAAGATCAACCCCAAAATCGATGCAAGCGTAGAATAAAATTCACGAAAAGAAATAAAGATGAGTTGTGTTACTTAAAAGCGACGATATTCGTGATCTGATATAGTGTTCGTAATCCTGAATACATGGGTGCGGCAATAAAGGAGGTTTTGCTATGTTGAATGCGTTACGAAGCTGGACGTCTCTAACGCGACCAATCTCGATGTGTTGCGCAACCTTGTTTGGTGGTTTCGCCTTGTTCGGATTGCTCCCGGTCAAATTAGCGGCAAACGCTCAGATTCCGATCGAGCACCTTGCCAAGAATCCGGCATTCACATCCATGACCTTATCTGCGGATGGCTCTTATTTGGTCGGCCTGATTACGCTGGACGGAGATGAGGACCTGTCGCTGGCCATATGGGATGCCGATAATCTGTCGGCGGCGCCTGTGGTGACGCAAGCCAATGACCGTATGAAATTTGTCGCCGCAAGTGCCCTGAAAGCGGACAAATTATTCGTTGTCGGTCAGCAGGCCTGGACGGGATCCGCGGGCGGATTGTCTTGTGCCGAAGGGATGGGGTTTGCAGGCTCTCTCAATACGTTTCTGACAAAGGCCTATATCACGGACCGATCCGCCAAGACGTTCGACGAGCCGTTCAAGAAGCGGTCGATCCGACTGGGCGATGAAGCGCTGGAGAGGTGTTTCGAGATTGCGGGCGCGGCGTCGATCGCGCTGGATCTGCCATTGAGTGAGACCGATGTCCTGATCCGGCGAGAAAATACGGCGAAGCTGATCTCGGAATTCTACCGGGTTAACCTGAAGACCGGAAAAGAGCGTCTGATCTATCGTGAGCGCGACAATGAAAGCGCGGCTTTGTGGGATCGTCGAACAGGTGAGCTTCTGGCGAAATCAAAGCTGCGCGCCAAGGGTGGGCTCGATTATGATTTTGAGATCTGGCTGCGCAACCCGCAATCGGGCACGTTTGAGCGCCATGAGGCGCTGACGGTTACTGCCAGCAATCGTCGGCAGGTTTCGATTGCCGGCCGCGATGAAGACTCTGGCATGTATTACATTCTGACCAACCAGTTTTCGGACAAGGTCGCGCTCTATTTCTATGACCCGTCAACAAAGACCTATTCCGATGACCCGCTGTTTGCGCATCCGGATTACGATGTCACAGACATCTGGCTCGACAGTCGACCTGAGACGTTTGGCGCTCTGATTTCGGTCAGCGTCCTTGGCGGGGCGATCGAGGAGTTCTTTGTCGATCAAACCTGGGGCGGCATTCACGCGGGCCTTCAGGCGGCGTTCGAGGGGCAGGCGATTGTCATGATCGATTCCACGGATGATCTTTCGAAGATCCTGTTCTCCGTCTCGAGTTCCACGCAACCGCCCGCCTATTATCTGCTCAAGGATGGCCGCGTGATAGCGCCAGTAGGTGAGGAGCGCCCCTGGTTGGAGTCTTCAAGGCTTCGCGAAACCGAGCTCATCACCTATTCCGCCCGAGACGGCCTGGAAATTCCAGGTCTGTTGACTCTGCCGGCTGACTGGCAGGCAGGCGCTGAGGCCTTGCCGGCCATTGTCTTGCCGCATGGCGGTCCATGGGCTCGGGACGTCAATGACTGGGATGCGTCCGGTTGGCCGCAATTTCTGGCCTCTCGCGGATATGCCGTCCTGCAGCCTCAATATCGTGGCAGCGCCGGTTGGGGGCACGAGCTCTGGGTGGAAGGCGATGCGGAATGGGGCCTCAAGATGCAGGATGACAAGGACGATGCAGCGGACTGGTTGGTAACTCAGGGCATTGCCGATCCCGACCGCATCGCAATCTTTGGATATTCCTATGGCGGCTTCGCAGCCATGGCTGCGACCGTGCGAGAGAATGGTCCGTTCAAGTGCGCCATTGCCGGAGCCGGTGTGTCCAACCTCGCGCGGATCGGGACCAATTGGAGCGCTGACCGGGTGCAGCGGGCCTATCAGGGGCGCACAGTCAAAGGCATGGACCCGATGAAAAACACGGCCAAGGCCAATATTCCCATTCTGGTCTATCATGGCGATCGCGATGTGCGTGTCCCGCTGTTTCACGGCACCGAATTCTACAAGGCCGTCAAGAAACATGTGCCTGCGAGGCTATTGGTGGTGAAGGACATGAAACATTCCTTGCCCTGGTGGCCAGAGCATCACCGTCAGACTCTCTCAGCGATCGAGACCTTTCTGTCC
>JBCCCT010000069.1:0-16661 GCA_039033355.1 Pseudomonadota bacterium
CTGCGCACGTCTTGCCAGACGCAGGAATGGGAAGCGGCGCAGAACCTCCCGCTGAGCCCATTCAAGGTCCGCTACGACCAGGCTGGGTTTCTCCCACCAGAGACTCCAGAGCGCAGCGCAGCTGCTCATCGGCAAGCTCCTCATTTATTGGCTCAGACTGATCGCCTAAGGCTTGGTTATGCCTGGATTTTCGAGCCCTGAGACTGGTCCGCAAACGGGCTTGTTGAGTCGAACCGCTGGCGGCGATGATGACCTCTTCAAGATTTCGCTGTGCATCAAATTGCTCAAACAGCTTCAGCCATTCGTCCGGGCTCAAGTCGCGCCGCCCTTGCTTCGGCCCGAGAAACTTGCCGACACTGGAATCACTGCAATTCAGACAATCGGCAATCCGGCGATTGGAATAGCCCATCGCCGACAAGAGCCACGCCACGCGTTTACATTGCTCGGTCCATTTGAACCTGTGTTTGGATTTCCGTGCCGCCATCGGGAAATGATACAGCGATGCGAACCCGGTCGAATACAAACTCCATTGCAAACGATGGCGCCAGGCCAATTGCTGACGACACCCTAGTGATTTTCCCGGGTCTTCAGCGCGTTATCGAACAGTTCAAGTGTCGTTCGCCATGTTCTGTTTTGGGCCTTTGCCAGACTTGGCCGCACCTCGTCCGCCTCGTACAGAAGGATAATCGGGTTCTGGCCATCGCCAACCAAAGAGTGCCCGGCATCGGGAAACACCAATAGCTCGGTTGCCAAGCCGTTTTCCGCGCGGCGCTCCGCCATATTCTGGGCCATATGGCCCGCCGACCACAAATCATCTTGCTCACCGCCGGCCACCAGAAGCGCGCCCGTATATTGCTCTATCGGAATGCGCGCCTCAGCGACTCGCTTGGGATTGTCCCGGCGCCCTTCTTCCATGGGGGTTCTCAACCGCCCCCGTTCGCCACGGCCAAACTTGGCAGTTTCTCGGTACCAGTTGTCGCTATAAGGCACATAAGCAAGCGGCTCACCCTCCCATGAATAGGATGATGTCGTGCCAAGCTTTACGCCGTCTCCCCACCCTTCCCAGACAACGTCTGAAGGGGCAATCGCGGCGACGGCATCAATCCAGTCAAATCGCGTTGCCGCCAGCAGAACATATGCTGCATTGCGCGAATAACCGTATAAGCCAATCCGGCCTTCATCGACGCCCGGTTGTTCCGCAAGCCAGTTTCGCACGTCCTGAAGTTGATCAACCGGAATGTCCACATAGCGGGTCGGAAGTTCTTTCACCGAAGGTTCCGATGGACCGTAGATAATCTCATATGTGGCAAAGAAAAAGACGGAATATCCCTGCGAAACAAGCTGTGGCATGACCGTTTCACGATTCACCTTCAGTTTATCGGCGCCGCCCACGATAATGATGACGGGATGATCACCGGGGTTTGGATTCGCGGCGAAATATGAACCCGGTAACGCTGGCACCTCCTGGACGGTATAGTCTTGGGGGGCTTGAACGAGATCGAAGGCGGCAGAAGCGACCGACTCCCCATCGATTATGGCCTCCAACTCGATGCGCGGGTCTGCCACCACGCTGTCATCGTCGACGGGGCGCATGGACCAAAAAAGCCCATTCGGGTCGATGCCTTCATAAGATCCTCCGACGGCCGCGCTTCCGGAGACATCGATACGACCATCATCACCAACCAGAAAGCGCGCCGATGATGCATAAGTCTGTATCGGGGCGCCCGGGGCATAGTGATTCTTCAAAACCCGCCGCGCGCGTAATTCGACTTCCGATTGCGGTGGCAAACCTGAAACGACGATCTCTATGGAGTCGCCGGCATATTGCGTTTTGTGTGTGTCGATTTCGAAGCTCTGCGCCGAAGCCGAGTATCCCGAGACGACGGTCATTATCAGAGCCGTTAACAGGCTGGACGTGATTGATTTCTGCATGGGCGTGTATCTCCAGGTTTCATCGGCACTGGGTGGACGAGAAATCCGCTTTGACGAAATTTTTTCTGTGAAATGACACTGGACTTCGGTGAATCGACAACACACTCTTAGGTAGTGCTTGAATTGAACGACACAGCGTATACGTTTTTGACGCAGACGAGAAAGGGAAAGCCGATTGGAGACGTCACAAGCGACAAACCGCCCGTCCGCGAACTTTGGAAGACTGCGCCACAACCACTTAGAGGCAGTGTTGAAGTGGAGGGCGTTCAAGTCCGAGACGACGCTTTGGTGCGTGGCATTCATCCTTCTTGGACTCGCATACTTCATGCAGTTTCAGGTCGTAAGAGACGAAACCGTCCTGCGATCAATCAGAACCACTTTGGTGAATGTTGTGCCGATCGTTTTGATCGGCGTATCCATGAGGCTGTTGGTTCGACGATATATCCTGAAACTGCCCCTGATCGGGCAATTGGGCGCACACCTGCTTCTGGCTATCGTGTTTACACACCTTTGGTATCTCCTCGTCCTGGTCACCGCTGGTTTTCGTTTTAACTGGCTGACATCCGGGATTACGCTTTCCCCCTTCTACGCATCAGCGACCCTGTGGCAGCTTTTACAAGGCATCGTCATCTATGCCGCGATGCAGGGATTGATTTATGGATGGTGGCTGCAAGAACGGCTCCGCGAGGCTGAGACAAAGCTGGAGAAGGCCCTTCAGCGCCAACCGCCTGGGTCCGATCACGGGCCGCCAGCTGTGTTTGTGAAAGCGGACGGAGAGTTCAAACAGATCGATCTCGAGGACCTCATTCATATCGAGGCCAATGGCGATCAAGTGCTGCTACACACCAGGCTCGGCCAGTTCGCCTGCAGTAAAGCCTTGTCAGATTATGCGGAAAAACTGGAGGCAAGCGGGTACATTCGGATTCACCGATCGCATCTCGTTCGCGCCGCATCGATACTCGCTGCAGAGCCGACTGGCGATGGACGCCTGTCCATACATCTTGAGTCAGGCACCAGCCTCATCGCGAGCCGTTCTGGAACGCGCACATTCAAGGACTATACAAAGTAGCGATCGGGCGAGTCGTAGTCTGAACGTTTAAGGCCTCTGACGTATCAACCTCGTTCAGCGAGCCTCCCTACTCATCCTCCAGCGCGACCAGGATCTCGCCTTCCGGCACTTGCGCGCCGACGTCGACCCCGACCGTCTCGACCAGGCCGTCGCGCGGCGCGGCCAGGGCGTGTTCCATCTTCATCGCTTCCATGACAGCCAGGACATCGCCCTTGGCCACCGTATCGCCGGCTTTCACATTGACCGCGATCACCTTGCCGGGCATCGGCGCCTTGACGGCATTGCCACCAGCCAGGGCTTCGGCCTCGGCCTCAAAGTCCGGCACTTCGACCAGGACGCTGTCGCCGCCCGTTGTCACCGCATAGCGGCGCGGTGACAGGTCAGTCAGCAGCGGCATGGAAATGTCGTCCGGCACGTCATGCTCGCTCGGGTCGAACCAGTCGGCATCCTCACCGACGGCAACCGCGGTCTTGAGCACCGGCGTGGCATTCATCCGCCAGCCATCCTTGACGGTCCAGGGCGTGTCGCCGCTCTCGCCGAGCAGGACATCGCACACCGCCATGACCGAGGCATGTTGATGCGCGCCAGGCGGCTGGCTCAGCGCTTCACCCTGATCGGCAATCCAGTTGACGTGATGGACCCCGTCAATGAACGCGTCGGCCATCGCACACCGGCGCAGGAAGCCAATATTCCCTGGCACGCCGACCAGTTGCAAATGCGCCAATGTGTCGATCAGGCGGTCATTCGCCATCTCGCGATCCTCGCCCCAGACGACCAGTTTCGCGATCATGGAATCATAGACGGCCGGCACCCGGTCGCCGCTTTCAAAGCCGGCTTCCCAGCGGATCCAGTCCGCGTCCGGATCGGCCAGCATGCCGAATTCCTCGATCAGACCAGCGCCCGGCCGGAAGCCATCTGCCGGGTCTTCGGCACAGATGCGGGCCTCAATCGAATGCCCGAGCAATTGGATCTCATCCTGTTTGACGGGCAGTTTCTCGCCGCTGGCGACGCGCAATTGCCATTCGACCAGATCGGTGCCGGTGACCATTTCCGTCACCGGATGTTCGACTTGAAGCCGCGTATTCATTTCCAGGAACCAGAACGTGTCGAGCGCCAGCGGTTTGGCGCCATCGACGATGAACTCAACTGTGCCAGCGCCCTCATAGCCAACGGCCTGTGCCAGCTGCACGGCGGCCCCGCACATGGCCGCCCGGACATCTTCGGGCATGCCGGGGGCCGGGGCTTCCTCAATCACTTTCTGGCGGCGGCGCTGCAGCGAGCAATCGCGCTCGAACAGATGGACGGCCTGGCCATGGCTGTCGCCGAACACCTGAACCTCAATATGACGCGGTTGCTCGACCAGTTTTTCCAGCATGACGCGGCCATCGCCAAAAGCGGACTCGGCTTCGCGCACGGCGCTTTCCAGCTCGCCCTCCAGTTCGCCGGCTTTCGAGACCAGACGGATGCCGCGCCCGCCGCCGCCCGCCACGGCCTTGATCAGCAGCGGGAAGCCAATCCGTTCAGCCTCCTTGGCCAGGGTCTTGGCGTCTTGCGCCGCGCCGCGATAGCCAGGGAGAACGGGTACCCCAGCCTCTTCCGCAATCGCCTTGGCGCGGTCTTTCAGACCCATGGATTCAATCGTATCCGGCTTCGGGCCCACCCAGATCAGGCCGGCTTCGATCACCGCGCGGGCAAAACCCGCATTCTCTGACAGGAAGCCATACCCGGGATGGATGGCCTCAACCCCAGCCTGTTTGGCGGCCTCGATCAGGCGGGCCCCGTCGAGATAGCTCCCAGTCGCCGCAGACGCGCCGATCCAGACGGCTTCATCGGCCTCGCGCACATGTTTGGCTTGCGCGTCAGCGTCTGAATAGACCGCGACATTGCGGATGCCGAGGGCCCGGCACGTGCGCATGATGCGACAGGCAATTTCGCCGCGATTGGCAATCAGAAGCGATGAGATCATGGGTCCGCCCTCAATAGTCTGTCGGGGGTCTGACTGGTCATTTGGCCTTGCCCCGTCTTCCTTTTACCGCCTAAGCTAATGCTTCGAAAAGAGTAAGGGGAAAACGTATGGCTTACGCATCTGGAATCCGTCTCAGCAGTCTGGCTGGCCTGATTGGCGCTGGCGTCGGAGGGTATATTGGCTATACGCAGGCGGCCAATGTCAGTGACCTGACGCCGGTGACGGGCGCGCTGATCCTGGGCGGGGTCGGTCTGGTGGCGGGCAGCGCTGGCGCCTTTATCCTGAAATCGCTGATGCAATTCCTGATCTATGCCATCATGCTCGGCGTCGTTGTATTCGTGTTCCAGAATCAGATCGAAGCGATGACCGGAATCAACCCGGTTGATGCCTCGCTCTCCTTTCTCAGGGGACTGGGATTACCCGTCGGGGCGATCCCCGGGGTCGAATAGGGCCTAGTCCGCCCAATCCGGCTTGCGCTTTTCGAGAAAGGCGGACAGTCCTTCCTTGCCTTCATCACTGACCCGGCGCGCGGCGATCCGCTTGGCTGTTTCCCGACTGAGCGCCGCACTGAACGGTTCGCCGGTAAAATCGAGCACCAAATTCTTGGCATCCCGGATCGCCCCGGGCGCTGCCCCCATGGCGAGGCTGGCAATATGCTCCTCCATACCGCTCAACCCGTCGAGATCATCGACGACATATTGGACAAGACCGATCCGCTCGGCATAGTCGGCATCGAAGCCCTCAGCGGTCACGAACAACGCCTTGGCCCAGCGTGGTCCGATCGCGTTGATGACGAAAGGCGAGATCGTCGCCGGAGTCAGGCCGAGCCGGACTTCGCTGAACTTGAATTTCGTCCCTTTGACCGCCACTGCGATGTCGCACGCAGCGACCAGGCCGGCACCGCCGCCCATCGCCGCGCCCTGAACCAGCGCCACCGTCATTTGCGGCAGCTCTGCCAGTTTGCGCAGCATTTCCGCCAGCGCCATAGCATCCTGCTCATTGTCCTCGCGGGTCCAATGCTGGGCCGCTTTCATCCATTCCAGATCCGCTCCGGCCGAGAAGCTCTTGCCGGCCCCGCGCAGGATCACCATGCGCAATGAATCCTGCTCTTCCAGCGTTTCGAGCGCGTCGGTCAGCTCCTCGATCACCTGGCTGTTAAAGGCATTATGCCGATCCGGCCGGTTCAGGGTCAGGATGGCTATGCCGTCTCTTGTGGCGTCAAGTTGGATGGTTTCGTATTCGGCCAATCTTCAGCCCTTTCCTCGGACACTTTGCGATAATGGCTGTCCCGACGCAGCGCCGGTTTTTCAACCCACCACCATAATAGATAACTCAGCGCAAACACCAATATGGTGGATACCGTAAGTCCGCCGGCAAAGCCCAGCGTCGAGAATACGCCGCCAGCGACCAGGCCCTGTACGACCGGGAAGTGGACGATATAGACCCCATAGCTGACATCGCCCCAACGCGCCGCATTAAGGGCTGGTCCAGGCATGAAGGCGGTGCCGGCAATCAGACCGAACAGTCCTAGGACCCGCAGCGCCTCCAGCTGAGGCACCAGAAGCGACAGGGTCAGACTGACCGCGCCGACGAGTAACATGATGCGCGAATGCGCCTGCAGCTTCGGCCATAAGCGCCACATCGCCATGCCGGCAGCGAAATACATCATCTGTCCGGGTAATTGTCTGGCCACTTGCTCGCTCCACGGATGCCCGGTCGCAAACACCGCCTCGCGCCAGGCGAAGGCGGCGAGCATCAGAGCCGCGATGGCCAGCCACCAGGTCCGGCCTAGCCGGGTGATGCCCCAGGCCAGAACGGGCACGATCAGATAGAACATGACTTCGATTTTCAACGTCCAGAGCGCGCCATTCACAATCGGCAAGCGCTGCGACTCGAACAGGCCGGGCAGCTCTGGCTGCAGGAAATTCAGAAAGACCAGATTGGCCCCGACATAGCCCGCAATCTCGCCTAAGGCGCCAGGCCGGCCAAAGGTCATGACCAGACTGATCAAAGCTGGAACCAGAATGATCACGGCATAAGCCGGATACAAACGCCGGACACGCTTTCCGGCATAATCTGCCAGCCCGCGAGACCGGGTCCAGGAGCCATAAACCAGCGCGCCTGAAATGATGAAAAATCCTTGAATGGCCAATTCAGCCAGGAGCGCCAGCGAGTCCTCAATGGATGTCTCTGCCTGAAACCCGGACAGCACAGCAGCATGGTACAAGAATACCATGCTGGCGAGCCCTAAACGCAAGGCGTCGAACCGGTTCAAACTTGTCCCCATGCCTCACTTTAAGCGGTCACGCAGACCAGAACAAGCAACAAAAAAGAAACGCCTGCAGGGGAAAAGCAGGCGTTTCTCGGAGCGCGATCGAACAGTCGCGTTAAGTTGTTCGATCTTTTTTGTGTTTGCCGTCTTTCGACTTGGCTTTCTTCATTGCTCCTTCGAATTCGGCGAGGGAGAGCTCACCGTCATCACCCGCGAGTTTGGCGAACTTTTCGCTCGCTTTTTCCGCGGATACTTTGCCATCTGCCGTCTTGTAGGCGACATATTCGGCTTGTGTGATCATGCCGCTGGCATCAGCGTCGATCTTGTTGAAGTAATCAGCCGGTGACCCGGCATGAGCGACAGCCAACGCACTAGCTGCAAAAAGCCCTGCAACACCGGTTACAAGTTTGAGTTTCATGTGAAGTCCCTCCCTGGAACATTTGAATTCAGCGCCTTGGAGGAGGCGCGTTACATTCGTAACAAGATAACGTGTTACATTTGTAGTTACAGATTGTTAATGGTCGGAACTTGAACCGTTCAAGCGGTGTGTTTCACACGCACCAAAGTCAGGTTCACACCTGCCTGTGTGAGGATCTCATCGATGCGACCCGGTCGACCAAAAAAGAAGCCTTGCCCAAATCGGATGCCGGCCTTCATTGCCAAGGCTTGCTGTTCGGCATTCTCGATGCCCTCGATGATCACATCCTTGCCCGACGCCGACGCCATCCGGACAATCGCGTCGATCATTGCGAAACCGGCATCGGTGGTGATCTTTCGCGTGAATGCTATGTCGATCTTCACAGTGTCGAACGGCAGATCGGCAAGCCGTTCCAGTGAGGAATACCCCGTGCCGAAATCATCGATTGCGAGTTTCGCGCCGCAGCTGCGAAGCTCCATGAGGCGTTCATTCATGTATGGGTTTTGAGCAGCGCTCGATTCGGTAATCTCCAGTTTGAGATTCGTCCCCTGCCGCATTGCCTTGTCGGAGGCCGCAAATAGACGAGTCCACGCATGCACCTGCGCTGGCGCGACATTGACGCTGACAAAGAGATCATCATCGAGCCCTTGCTGACGCATGATCAGGCTGTCATTGCTGGCTGTTTCGAGAACATAAGCACCGATCTCGTCGATCAACCCCGTCTGCTCAGCAATTGGAATGAAGTCAGCCGGCGAAACAAAGCTACCATCCTCTGAACGCAGCCTTAGCAGCGCTTCCGTTCCAACCATCCGGTTACTCAACATATCCACAATTGGTTGATGGTAGACGATGAGAAGCCCGTCTTCAGCGGCCGTTTCAAGTCGGTGCTTGAGTCGGCTTTGTTGCTTCAGCCAGCTTACAAACTCCTCATCACAAAGCTGGATCCTGTTGACCCGAGATGCGGCCCGATCACAGGCCAATTCAACATTTTTGACAGCCGTTTCAGGCGAGGAATCGACCCGGACGGCGCCCAGTTGAACGCCTAGCCTCAGAGGACCCGCAATGTCCTGAACGCGACGCTTGAGCACCTCGAGATGGTTTAAAAATGCCACATCATCTTCGGCGCACCGTTTCCAGAGAATGATCGAATCCGTCTCGTACCTCGCCGCCATTTCGTGTGGGATTGGCGCGCCCATTAGCGTCGTCGTGACATCCTTCAGGGTTTTGTTCGCGGCTGATTTATTTGCAATCGCCAGTTCGTGCCAATTCTCAAGCCGGATCAGTATCAATGCCGTAGGGCCCCGCTTTTCCCGTCGCGAACGCCGCCGGACAAAAGCCTCCAGAAATTCGCGCTTCTTGCGCAATCCGGTGAGTCCATCTCGTTGATATGCGTTGACGACGGCAGCCGACACAGCCGTCACCAACAGAATGGAAATGATTTGCTCCACCTGAGCGCCGATCAGAATTTTGCCCGAGGTCGTATAATCAACGAATTGCCGGGTCAGGCCGGGCGACCCAGGATCGAAAAGGGCAATGGCCGTCAGCGCCCCCCAGCCGATGGCCGCGCTAAGACCGGACCAAACGACCAGGCGGATATCGAACAAGACGATCCGCGCGATGATGAAAACGAATAAAAGATTGGCCGTTGGAGCTTTGAGACTGATCGCGAACGGGCTGCCATAAGCGAGCGGAATGATAAGCAAGAATGCGAACAGGCAGGTTATATCGAACACGGCGCTAGCGACCTGAAATCGATAGCTGCGCAATTGATTCCAGCCTCCCAGAAGCCTGGCCAGGCTGCCAAGCAGAAATAAGGACAGAACACCAAACTGAATCAGTCCGTTTTGCAGATCGCTCGCTTTGGGAGAGAGGGCGAATGCGGAAAACAACAAGGCGGGCACGAGAAAGGAAACGGCGTCTAGAACGCGTTGCCCCAAAAGGGCATCCCATTTCATCAAACCAGACATCTCGACGACCCGATTAGTGTTCCAAAACGCAGCGACCTGGTCGAATTGCGGATTTGACCAGACCGCGCTTGTACAACTTCAGGATGAATATCTGGTTATGCTGGCTATTACCGCGTCTTGCGCCAAAAAAGAGGGCCCGCCGAAGCGGGCCCCTCAGAACAGGAAAAGGCTGCCCCGATGGGGCTACATCTCGGTGTCGTCGCTGGCCTCTTCCTTTTTGGCGTCCATCGCCGCTTCCATTTCGGCTTCCGAAATCATGCCGCTGGCATCAGCGTCGATTTCGATGAACTTGATCAGGGCATCCGCAGCCGACATTTCGCCGGAAGCGGTTTTCCAGGTCACGAATTCGGTTTCAGAAACAAAGCCGTCCGCGTTCACGTCGACTTTGGCAAAGTCGGCACCGGCGCTCGCCGTGGCCCCAATCGCAAAAATCGAAATCGTGCCCAGGATAATCGTTCGAGTCATTTGAAGGTCTCCCTCGTTGCTCGCCACACCATGTGGCAGGGACAAGGCTGCCCAAGCTTGAGACAAAAAACCCGTGACTTTTCAGAAAGCTGGCTAAATCCCAGTTCACGACAAAACAGACAGAGTGCGGACTCGCCCGCTCTGACTACAGGCGCAGCCGGGATTCAAGTTCAGTGTGCTGGAAAAGGCTGAAGCACTTGTAATTCGTCGGGTTTTCTAACGCAGCATCCGCTTACATGCGGAACACA
Source organism: Pseudomonadota bacterium (assembly GCA_039033355.1). Classification (GTDB taxonomy): domain Bacteria; phylum Pseudomonadota; class Alphaproteobacteria; order Caulobacterales; family Hyphomonadaceae; genus Henriciella. The sequence goes on from JBCCCT010000069.1 coordinate 10,338, forward strand.
CCGAATCCGCGATCCGCGAAGGGTGCATTCAAGGTCGCTGACAGGGCCAGACCTAGCACCCTGCGCGTATCAGCCGGGTCAATAATGCCATCATCCCACATCCGGGCCGTTGAGAAATAAGGCGAGCCTTCTTCCTCATACAGCTCTCGAATCGGCTGTTTGAAGGCTTCCTCATCTTCGGTCGGCCAGTCTTCGCCGCGGCGATCCATCCCGTCGCGCTTGACCGTGGCGAGAACGGACGCCGCCTGCTCGCCGCCCATGACCGAGATGCGCGCATTTGGCCACATGAACATGAAACGCGGACTATAGGCCCGGCCGCACATGCCGTAATTGCCGGCCCCAAATGACCCGCCTGTCACCAAGGTCAGTTTCGGAACGGACGCCGTCGCGACGGCGGTCACCATCTTGGCGCCATCCTTGGCGATGCCGCCCGCCTCATATTTCGATCCGACCATGAAGCCGGTAATGTTCTGCAGGAAGAGGAGTGGAATCCGGCGCTGGTCAGCGAGCTCAATAAAGTGCGCGGCTTTCTGAGCGCTCTCCGAGAACAGAATGCCATTATTTGCGAGGATCGCGACGGGCATGCCGTAAATCCTGGCGAAGCCACAGACCAGGGTCTCTCCATAGAGTTTCTTGAATTCATGAAACTCGGATCCATCCACTGTGCGAGCAATAATCTCGCGGGCATCATAAGGCTCGCGCAGATCCTGTGGGACGAGGCCCCGCAGCTCGACGGGGTCGAAGAGCGGGTCAGCCGGGTCAGCCAGGCCAACCGTTTCCGGCTTCGGTACGTGCAGAGTCCGCACAATCGAGCGGACAATGGCCAGGGCGTGATCGTCACTCGCCGCATAATGGTCGGCGACGCCGGACTGTCGGGCATGGACGTCTGCGCCGCCCAGGTCCTCGGCGGAAATCACCTCCCCGGTCGCGGCCTTCACCAGAGGTGGACCTCCAAGGAAAATTGTACCTTGCTTGCGGACAATAATCGTCTCGTCCGACATGGCCGGCACATAAGCGCCCCCTGCCGTGCAGGATCCCATCACCGCGGCAATCTGCGGAATGCCTTTGGCACTCATATTGGCCTGATTGTAGAAGATGCGTCCGAAATGCTCGCGGTCCGGAAAGATCTCCGATTGATGCGGCAGGTTGGCGCCGCCACTATCGACCAGATAGATACATGGCAGCTGGTTCTCGAGGGCGATTTCCTGGGCGCGGAGGTGCTTCTTCACGGTCATCGGGTAATAGGTTCCGCCTTTGACCGTGGCATCATTGCAGATGATCACGCATTCACGCCGCTCGACCCGGCCAATCCCGGTAATGATCCCGGCGCCCGGCGCTTCGCCTTCGTACATATCATAGGCTGCGAGTGCACCGATCTCGAGAAAGGGCGTGCCTGGATCCAGCAATTTCTCAACCCGGTCTCTCGGCAGCAGTTTGCCACGCGAGACGTGCCGTTCGCGGGCCCGTTCAGAACCGCCCTGCGCCGCTGTCGCGGTGCGATCGTGCAATTCCTCAACCAGTGTTTCCATGGCACGGCGATTCGCCGAATAGGCCGCCCCGGCGACATCGAGTTTTGACTTCAAAACGGGCATAAATTGCTCTCCCGGAACCCTTTTTCTTTTGCCATAACGAGCCCCGGGCGCCATGTCATCCCGGGCTTGTGAAGCGATGTCATCAAATCCTTCATGAAATTGCCCCATATTTTGCATGTGATCGTTCGAAAGTGACGGAGAACGCGGAAATGGGTATATTTGGCGGCATGAGTTTGGACGTTGTTCCTGCCCTTGCCTCGATCAAATTCCTGGAAGACGTGCCGCGCCGGGCCTTGCGGGCGGCGGGCAAGGAGGCCCGCTGGTTTTCCGTTCCGGCCGGCTGGCCATTGTTCCGCGCCGGCGAAATGTCGGATTCGATCTTCTTTGTTCTGACCGGCTCTTTCGGCGCATTCAAAGGCATGCACGACGGACGCAGCGAGTTTATGGGCCATATCCGCGCTGGCGAGCCCGTCGGCGAAATGGCGATGTTCCAGGGCGGTATCGACATAGATGGCGATGGTACGCCGGATAATGTGCCGCACACCTCCTCCGTCTATGCCTTGCGCGACAGTGAGGTCCTGGAAATCTCCCGCAAAGGCTTTGAGAAGTTGAGCTCGGCCGAGCCGGAAATCCTCAATGCGATGATCCGGCTCATCCTGTCACGCCTGCGCGAAGGCAATCAGCGCAATCGCCGGACAGCGCCAAAAGTGTTTGCCCTGGTTGCCACCTCGCCGACCATCGACCTCGGCCTACGCGCCGAAGCGCTGCAGGACTCGCTGCAAAAGCTCGGCGTCAAATCCCGGATTGTGGAAGAAGGCGAAGGCGATGAAAAACCCTCGGCTTTCTTCGATACGCTGGAACAGGAAAATGACATTGTCATTCTGATTTCGACCATGGGGGACAATGCCTGGTACCGGCTATCCATGCGCCAGGCGGATCGGATCTGGGTCGTTGCCCGCGCCGATGCCAAACCATCTTACCCGCTCTTCCCGGAAGAGAATTCGCCGGCACAATCGCTGAAACTCGTCGATGTATTGCTTTTGCATCATGGCGCAGAGCGCAAGGCCTGCCGCCCTGCCGACTGGTTGCGCGCCGCCGGAGCTGCGCGGATTTTCCATTGGCATGAGGTGAAAGGCGATCACTGCGATCGACTGGCGCGGACCATTGCCGGACGCAGTGTTGGCATTGTCTTCTCTGGTGGCGGCGCCCGCGCCTATGCGCATATCGGGGTCGTCCGGGCCCTTCGGGAACTTGGCATTCCGATCGACTTTGCTGGCGGCGCTTCCATGGGCGCGGTCGTGGCTGGCTGTGTCGCCATGGGTTGGGATGATGACGAGATTGAACGTCGCATCCGAAAAGGTTTTGTCGAGACCAATCCGCTCGGCGATTGGAATATTCCCGTCGTTGGCATGGTCAAGGGCCACCGCGTCGACAATCGTCTGAGAGAGCATTTTGGCGACGCCGAGATTGGCGATCTGGAAATGCCCTTCTTCGCGGTCTCAACCAATCTCACGGATGGCGCGTATCGCGTGCATCGTCAGGGTCTGCTTCGCAAGGCCTTGCGCGCGACGATCGCCCTGCCCGGAATCTTGCCGCCGGTCGTGGATGAAGGTGAAGTGCTGGTCGATGGCGCCGTGCTCAATAATTTCCCGGCGGATGTGATGCGAGAGCTTCAACGCGGCTTTGTCGTAGGCTGTGATGTCGCCCGCGCGCCGGAAGGATTAAAGGCAGAAGACTTCGTCAATCCGCCCGGCTTTTTCGGCTGGGTCGCCCGGCATGGCTTTTCTGCAGCGCCGCCAATTGCGGGCCTGCTGATGCGGTCCGGCACGGTCAGCGTCAATCCGAATGCCGGACGCGAGCTGGTCGATGTCCTGGTTCTGCCGGAACTGGTCGATGTCGAATTACGCGACTGGAAAGCCTATGATGAGGCGGTCGAAGCGGGCTACACCGCGGCCATGACCGCGCTCAAACAGAGCGACTTGAAAGAGAAATGTTGCACGTTGAACGTGGTTTAGGATGACCTCGACCGCAATTGCATTCGTCTGCTATTGCGTGGGACGTCGGTTACACTCTTCCGATCCATACGCCTCCTCGTAGGATTTGCCGAAACACGCAATCAGACCGTCCACCACCCCCAGATTGATCTTGATGCCATAATCCTTCGGCTCCAACAGCGCGCGTTGCGTTTTGAGTTCGTCCAGATCCTTTTCAAGAAAAGCGATCGAAGCCAACGCATATTCATTCCAGCCGAAGCGATTATTGGATTCTGGTTTGATCGACTTTCGAAAAAGGTCGATCGCTCGTTGCGTCTGTCCTTCAAATGCTCGGATCTGTCCTTCGTGCCAGAATAACAGAAAGACCACCCCGTCCGGACTAATCGTATGCGTGCCCTGTTCGTGATCAACAATCACAGGTTCACCGCGCTCGCGAAGATTGCGGTGATATTCAGCGATGAGATCCGCCGCAGCAAGTTCGCACCCGGGGGTCATGCTGATGGCGCGCCATCCACGGTCTGGATATTGATCGAATGTCCAATAGTCCAAGGACAGATAATCAATCCCATCTTCTAGGCATGCATCGCCTTCATTGGATTGTGCCCAGCTTGTGAAACACTGGGATGTCATCGCGGCCAAAATGACAAAGACGGAAAGAAGGCGAGTCATCGACAAAAGCTCCCTGCAGAACTAAATGTAACAAAGTTACACCGACGTCAACTCGTCTCTGAAAACAATTCTCGCCCAATCAGGAAGCGCCGGATCTCACTGGTCCCGGCACCAATCTCATACAGCTTGGCATCGCGGAGCAACCGCCCGGTCGGATATTCATTGATATAGCCATTGCCGCCGAGCAGCTGGATCGCGTCCAGCGCTAGCTTGGTCGCTGTTTCCGCCGCATAAAGAATGGCGCCCGCTGCATCCTTGCGCGTTGTCTCACCGCGGTCACAGGCTTTCGCCACCGCGTAGACATAGGCTTTGGCCGCGTTCATCTGTACATACATGTCGGCCAGTTTGCCTTGCACCAATTGAAACTCGCCAATCGATTTCCCGAACTGTTTGCGGTCATGCACATAAGGCACGACGACATCCATACAGGCTTGCATGATCCCGGTTGGACCAGCTGACAGGACCGCGCGCTCATAATCAAGCCCGCTCATCAGGACTTCGACGCCGCCATTAAGCGGGCCCATGATATTCTCTTCAGGGACTTCGCAATCCTCAAACACCATTTCACCCGTCTCTGAGCCGCGCATGCCAAGCTTGTCGAGCTTTTGCGCCACTGAGAAGCCTTTGATATCACGCTCGATGATAAAGGCGGTGATGCCGCGAGATTTCTGCTCCGGCTCGGTCTTGGCATAGACGATCAGCGTATCCGCATCAGGTGAATTTGTGATCCACATTTTCGAGCCGTTCAGGACATAGCGATCGCCTTTCTTCTCGGCCCGCAATTTCATCCCGACGACATCGGATCCTGCCCCACTTTCCGACATGGCCAGGGCGCCAAGGTGTTCGCCTGTGACCAGTTTCTCCAGATAGCGCGTCTTCTGCTCATCATTACCCCAGCGGCGCAGCTGGTTCACGCAGAGATTGGAATGCGCGCCATAAGACAGACCCACAGATGCCGAGGCGCGCGAGATTTCCTCCATCGCCACAACATGTTCGAGATAGCCGAGACCGGTGCCGCCCCATTCCTCCTCGACGGTGATCCCGAGCAGACCCAGCTCACCCATTTTGGGCAGCAGGTGGCGCGGAAACACATCGGTACGATCGATTTCCGCAGCCAGAGGCGCGATTTCGTTTTGGGCAAATCCTTGCACGGAATCGCGGATCATGTCCGCGGTTTCGCCGAGGTCGAAGTTTAAACTGGGATATCTATTCGGAATCATGGCCGTGGTTTAGCCTTATGTTCCCTCGCTGCCAACGTCTGATTGTGACGCTATTCGTCCGCGTTCAGGATACGGAAGAAATAATAACCCATGGCCACGAACAGGAATACGCCGAGCAGGATCAGGAAAGGCGGCATATAAATCGCCATCGTATTCTCGATCGTCCGTCCGGACTGGATCAGTCCGAACTGACTGGCGAGGCCAAATCCGCCAAGCGCGGCACCGATCAAAGCCAGAATACCAAACGGCAAGGCCGCGATGAAGCTCCCTGAGTCGGATGGGCTGTCGATGGCATGATTGCGCTCAACCGCCTGTTCAATGCTCTCGGGTGAAATGTCGACTTCTTCCAGATCATCGATCACATCCGTGTCGGCGATGGGCTGCAAGACTTCACCATCATCATCAATCGGATCAACTTGCGGATTGAGCTCTGGTGGCTCGGGCAAGTCTTCATGCGCCGGCCAGACCGATTTCTGAACCGGGGCCGAACTCATATCTCCGGCAAGTTCTGAAATTGCGGCGGTTATTTCTTCCGGGGTTGCGCCATCTGTGGACGCGGGGGGCGGCGCCGGTGAGACCTTGTTGCCATTCTCGCCAAGAATACGGACCATTTGCTCGCGGACGGATTCGGCCGCGGCCTCGGTCGCCGACTTTGGCGGAGCGGGTTCCAGCAGTTCTTCCGGCTCAGCCAGAAGATCATCGAGTTCAGAGACTGGAATGGAACTATGTTCGACCAAAATTTCCCGCGGTGGTGGCGGCGCAGGTAATGCTTCGGAATCGTGCATGGCGCGATACAGGCGCGATGAGGCGACCGGCATCCGGCCCGGCATGTTCAGGAATAAGGCTTTTTCAGCGGCGCGGCGACGAACCAGCGCATCAACGATCTGGATACGGCCACCAATTTTGGCC
>JBCCCT010000070.1:0-16084 GCA_039033355.1 Pseudomonadota bacterium
CCGAAGAGCTGCGCAAATCGCGGCGTGAGAGCCTGCTTCTGTCCCTGTCCATCATCTCGGGCGACTATGAGGAAGAAGACGACGAACCTCGCAAGTCGAAGAAGAAAAAGAAAAAGAAGAAAAAGAAGAAGAAATAGTCGCCTAGGCGTCGTCTTCCTGAGCCTGCAAACGCTCCAGCCGGGCCCGCGCCAGGCGGGCGCGCAAGGCGGCATAGATGCTGAGCAGGATCGGCACAACGACCCCGATCATCACAATCGCCCAGATATAGCCAGCATTCTTGTCAAATTCAGGCATCGGATCAGGCCTCGTTCAGACGCCGGGCGATCAGGGCGTCCGCTTGCTGGCCAAATATCTCGGCCCGCATCAACAGCATGATCAGGCCGGAAGACAGCAGGATCTGTCCGAGAAACCCGATCATCAGAGGCACCAGAAAGACCGGGTGAATGCCGGAACTCTCGGCAGCGGCTTCCCCGAACCGGATCACGCTGGATGGCTGGTGAATGGTCGATTCCTTCCACAGATCGACCGAGAATTTGATGATTGGCAGATTGATCAGGCCTACCATGGCCAGAATCGCCCCCGCTCGGGCCCCTTTCTGGCGGGTGTCCAGCGCTGCGCGTAGGGCCATATAGCCAATGAACAGGAAGAGCAGGACCAGGACGGACATCAGGCGGCTGTCATACAGGATGACATTGCGCCACGCCTTGCCCCAGGTTGGCTCCCCCCAGATTGCGCCGGTGACGAAACAGAGCGCTGTGTAACCCGCGCCAATCGGTGCGATCGCGCGCGCCGCGACATCCGCCAACTCATGCCGCCAGATGAACCAGACAAAGCTCGAAATGGCCAGACCGGCATAAAGCCCCATGCACAGCCAGGCGCTCGGCACGTGAATGAACATGGCGCGTGCAATGTCCCCGCCTTGATTGGGCACAGGCGGTACCACCCAGAGGCCTTGATAGAGGCTCCATCCAGACAGAAGCACACCCAGACCGATCACAATCGGGATCGCGACCCGGGAAAAGCCCATAAACCGGTGCGGATTGGCAAGGATTGTCCACATGGCGTCTATCTAAGCTCCGTTTACTCTGCCGCCAACCGCAAAGCCGCGCCCATGGCAGCAGGTGCGACACCAAGTGCAAACAGGGTCGACGCGCCGAGGAACAAAATGGCCGACCCATCAAACCCCTCGCTGAGGCTGAGCGTGCCGAAAATGATGGCCGGGACGAAGAAAGGGATGGCGATCAGCGCGATCAAAAGACCAGCCCGCGCGACGCCAGCGGAAAGCGCTGCCGCGACCCCGCCCCAAAGAAAGAAAGTCAGGCCGCCCAGGCCATAAGCCAGCATGGCGGGCACCATATCCTCGAACGGAACCCCGAGCAGGCGGCCAAGCACGGGCGCCATCAGGATGAGCGGCGCTCCAGAAATCAACCAATGCGCGACGGTCTTGGTCAGCGCGATCAGGGAAATGCTGGTCTCTTCCTGCGCCCAGAGGTCCAGCGCCCCATCCTGAAGGTCGGCCTGAAAAACCCGATCAAGCGTCACCAGAGCAGCAAGCGCCAGCGCCAGCCAGAGCACGCCCGGGCCAATCTTTGCCAGCGTCTCGGCTTCATCGCCCAGCGTGAATGGGACCAGCATGGCGGTGCCCGTAAAAAAACCCATCGGCAGTAAAATGCCGGCGCCCGAGGCCCAGGCCTCTGACAGCGCCTGGCGGAAGGAAGAGAAGAGCGGAGACGGCGTCACGGCTTGATCACCACTTCATGGCTACTCTCGACCGGTGCGTGTCCATGCAGCGTGGCGATGACGGCGCCGCCGTCCGCGAGATGCGCCTTGATCATTTCTGCCAGTTGCGTCTGTCCGTCAGTATCGAGCGCATTGAAGGGTTCATCCAGCAGCCACAGCTTTCGCTCGACCAGTCTCAGGCGTGCCAAGGCCGTGCGACGCTTCTGGCCAGCGGACAACATGCCGCTTGGCACTTCTGAGGGCTTTCTCAGTCCCATTTCCTTCAGGATGGCGGGAATGTTCGCTTGGCTACCCCAAACCCGGGCCCAATGGTCGAGATGCGATCGCGGCGTCTCATGCGCTTTCAAACCATTCGTGTGGCCAATCCAGTGATGCGCGCACGCACGCGCCACCTGTCCGGCTTGCGGCGGCGATAGTCCGGCCAGCTGCCGCAACAAGGTCGTCTTGCCGGACCCATTGGCGCCGCGCAAAAGGATCAGATCGCCCGCCCGCGCCGAAACGGATATGTCCCGAAACAGGACGCGTTCGCCGCGCACAGCGCCGAGCTGTGTGCCCTGGATGAGCGGTGTTTCACTCAAACGTCACGCTCCGGACCTAAACAAGAGATCGCCCCGATTTGCTTCCCACCGCGCGCCAACCTATCTAGCAGGTGAGACTCGCCGCGCGCCGCGCAGGCAATCGAAAACATAAAGATAAGAGAGGTCCGTTCGCCCATGCCTTCCCTCGACAGCTTTAAGGCCCGCAAGACATTATCCGTAAACGGTAAGGACTATACTTACTACTCCCTCGATGCCGCAGCAGAAAACGGCCTCGGCGATGTGTCAAAACTGCCCGCCTCGCTGAAAGTGCTGCTCGAGAACATGCTCCGCAATGAGGATGGCACGACGGTCACCAAGGAGGACATCACGGCGTTCAAGACCTGGCTCGACAATGATGGCAAGGTCACGCACGAGATCGCCTATCGTCCGGCGCGGGTGCTGATGCAGGATTTCACCGGTGTCCCGGCTGTGGTGGATCTCGCGGCGATGCGCGACGCGGCGGAAAAACTGGGCGCGAGTGCTGATGCGATCAATCCGCAAGTGCCAGTAGACCTGGTCATCGACCATTCGGTCATGGTCGACTTCTTTGCCGGGCCGAACAGTTTCAAGAAAAATGTCGATATCGAATATGACCGCAACCAGGAACGCTATGAATTCCTGCGCTGGGGCTCGACTGCGTTCGAGAATTTCCGCGTTGTCCCGCCTGGCACAGGCATCTGTCACCAGGTCAATCTCGAATATCTCGGCCAGACCGTCTGGACCAAGGAGGTGGATGGCGAGACGGTGGCGTATCCGGATACGTGCGTCGGCACGGATTCGCACACGACCATGATTAATGGCCTGTCCGTCCTCGGATGGGGCGTTGGCGGGATTGAGGCGGAAGCCGCGATGCTGGGCCAACCGGTCTCGATGCTGATCCCGGAAGTGATCGGCTTCAAACTGACCGGCAAATTGCCGGAAGGCGCGACCGCAACCGATCTGGTGCTGACCGTGACCAAGATGATGCGCGACTATGGTGTAGTCGCAAAATTCACCGAATTTTTCGGGCCGGGCGTTGCCAATCTGACGCTGGAAGATCAGGCCACCCTGTCCAATATGTCGCCGGAATTCGGATCGACCTGTGCCTTCTTCCCGGTTGATGATGATACGATCACATATCTCACCAATACCGGCCGCGAGGCTGACCGTATTGCGCTGGTCGAAGCCTATGCCAAGGCCCAGGGCTATTGGCGCCCGGATATGGATGACCCGATCTTTACCGACACGATCGAGCTGGATCTCTCGACTGTGGTGCCGAGCATTTCCGGTCCCAAGCGACCACAGGATCAAGTCCTGCTCTCGGAGGCGGACACAAGATTTGCCGAGGCCATGGTTCAGGAATTCGGCACCGCCGCGGATGACGCCACGGCCATACAGGTCGAAGGCGAGGAGTTCACCGTCACCCATGGCGACGTCTTCATCGCTGCGATTACCTCCTGCACGAATACCTCCAATCCGAGCGTCCTGATCGCGGCGGGGCTCGTCGCACGGAAGGCGGCGGCCCTTGGCCTCAATCGCAAACCCTGGGTGAAGACTTCCTTCGCGCCGGGATCGCAAGTCGTGACCGACTATCTCGACAAGGCGGATCTGACCAAGGATCTCGACGCGCTCGGGTTCAACCTGGTCGGCTATGGCTGCACCACCTGTATCGGCAATTCCGGACCGCTTCAGCCGGAGATTTCCAAAGCCATTGCGGATGGCAATCTGGTCTCCTGCTCGGTGCTGTCGGGCAATCGCAATTTCGAAGGCCGGATCGGACCGGACCTGAAAGCCAATTATCTCGCCTCGCCGCCACTGGTCGTAGCCTACGCCATTGCGGGCTCGTTGAAGATCAATCTGACCACGGACCCGCTCGGCCAGGACAAGGATGGCAATGATGTCTATCTGAAAGATCTCTGGCCAAGCTCGCATGAGATTGCCGAGATCATGGCGGAATGCGTCACCCCGAAAATGTTCGCCGAACGCTATGCCGATGTGTTCAAGGGCGATGCCCAATGGCAGGAGATCGACGTCACAGGCGGCAAGACTTATGGCTGGCCGCTTGGCTCGACCTATGTTCAGAACCCGCCTTACTTTGAGGGTATGACCGGCGAGGTCGAAGCGCCGGCAGATGTTCATCGCGCGCGCGTTCTGGCCCTGTTCGGCGACTCGATTACCACCGATCACATTTCACCCGCCGGCTCGATCAAGGCGTCCAGCCCGGCTGGCGAATATTTGCAAGCCAATCAGGTCAATGTGCTGGATTTCAACTCCTATGGGTCGCGGCGCGGCAATCATGAAGTCATGATGCGCGGCACATTTGCGAATATCCGGATCAAGAATCAGATGGTGCCGGGCGTTGAGGGCGGCGTGACCGTCCATCACCCAAGTGGCGACCGGATGCCAATCTATGATGCGGCGATGCGCTATATGGAAAAGAATGTGCCTCTCGTCGTCTTTGCCGGCCATCTTTATGGCAATGGCTCGTCCAGAGACTGGGCCGCAAAGGGGACTATCCTGCTGGGTGTGAAAGCCGTGATTGCAGGCTCATTTGAACGGATCCACCGGTCAAATCTGATCGGGATGGGGGTTTTGCCGCTCGAATTTGAAGACGGTACAAGCTGGGAAACGCTCGGCCTGAAGGGCGATGAGGAAGTCACGATTGAAGGCGTGAACACCATTCAGCCGCGCCAGAAGGTCGATGTGCAGATCACCAAAGCGGATGGCTCGAAAGTGACCGCTCGGACGACCGTTCGGATCGATACGGACAATGAACTCGACTATTACCGCAATGGCGGCATCCTGCATTATGTGTTGCGCAATCTGGCCAATGAGGCGGCATAACGCCGTCTTCACGGGCAAGTGAGTTTCAAGTCAGCCTAGAAACGGGTATGAGGCCTCCATGCTGCGTTTCTTCGCCTTTTTCGCCCTCTGCTTCGGACTGATGGGCCCTGCTTTTGCAGAGGCCGATCGACCCGTATTGGTGGAGCTTTTTGCGAACCAGAACTGTCCGGCCTGTCCGAAAGCGCACCGGACCATGAAACAGATCAATGAAGAACGCGATGATGTTCTGATCCTGACCTGGACGGTGAATTACTGGGACTATCTCGGTGAGCCTGACCCGATGTCGCTGCCCGAAGCGAAAGAACGTCAAATGGCGTACACCGACCGGCTCAGCCTGCGGGCGCCTTACACGCCGCAATCTTTCTATGACGGTGCCAAGGAATGCCCGGGCACACGCAAGCGCGACATTCGCCGGAACATCAAAACCCGGGTCAACACCCGCAGCGATTCGGCACCCGGCCTAAGCTGGGATGGCGCCTCTATTCGCGTCTCTGGCGTCAGCGAAGCGACGCTTGAACTGAAACTGGTCGAATATCTGACCGATGAGGCCAATTATACGAACATGGTCAATCCGGTCACGCGCGTTGAATCCCTCGGTCTTTGGATGGACGCTGCGGATGAGTTCCCGGTCAGCTGCGACAGCGCATGTGCGGTGCTCCTGCAGGAGCAGGATTCCGGCGAAGTCGTCGCCGTCAGTGTGATTAACTAGGCCTCGGTGAATCCCGCGAAATTCAAACGTGCTGAATAAGCATTGCTCAATCCTGTGCGCGTAAACTTGGACGCGCTGCGTTGTTACTTTGAGAAAGGTTTCTCATGTTGCGACACAGCGCTGCCCCAATCGCGATTCTGGCACTTATGCTCGCTGGCTGTGAAAGTGGGGGTGAAGACCTATCCAACTCGCCCGCGCCGACCCCGTCAGTTGAAACACCTCCATCAGGCGAAACGCCTCCCGCGGAAGATCCGCCATCGGCTGACCGAGAATACACGCTGACCGTTGCATCAGCAGAAACCCAGGCCAGCGCCAGCACGACCAGCGAGACCTATCGAACGCTTGCGACTCTATCGGAAAATCAGGATTGGACCCTGATCGCACGGTCCTCGGATGGGAAAGGGGGCTTCCTCAGCCTTCGATTGACAGATGACGGCAATGGTGACGCTGACGCGTTCACCTATGACAATGAGTCCGGAGAGCTCACGCTGGTCACACCGGTCGATTATGAGCGCCCGATCGATGCCGATGCTGACAATTCTTTCGAACTGTTGATGGAGCTGAGTGACATTGCCGGTAAACCCACCGTGCCCTTCGCGCTCGACGTCACCGATCAAAAGGAGATTTTCGAGGACTTTCCCGTGGTCTGGCTTAACGGTGAAACCGAATTTGGTGGCCTGGGACGCAATATCACACCGCTGGGCGACATAGACGGCGATGGTCGTCCGGACCTCGCTGTCGCGGCACCCGGCCGACACGCGCGTGATGCCTATACGGCTTTGCCGCCCGATGGCTATCATCCTGAGGGAGAGTTCTACATCGTCTCCGGTGCCGTCTTGAGTGAGACCACATTGCTCGATTTCGACGACACGTCCGGCCCAGGTATCTGGCACATTGCGGGGACCGAAGAGGATTTGAATGCCGGATACAACATGACCCTGATCGGTGATCTTGATGATGATGGTGTTGAGGATTTTATTGTCTCGCGCGATTCCGCCACCATTGAAGTGATCTCCGGGTCGACGCTGGTCGATGCCATGACGGAAGGACGGCAAAGTGTCTTCTCCGAAATCACGTCCGGTCGTCTCAGCCTGAACGGTGATACCCGTTCGCATGACCTGGACCCACGCACCTTCGCGCCTGTGGGTGATCTGGATGAGGACGGCCTCCCTGATCTGGCCTTCTGCGCCACCGAGTACCGGTCTGGCAGCACCGTTGATGCGCATGTCTTCATCGTCTCGGGCGCGGTTCTGAAAGACGTTCTGTCTGTGGAAGACACACAATCGATTGCAAGTTACTTCAACCCGGGAGAAGCGGCCTATTCGGTCTATACCGGCAATCACCGGGTCTGCGGTCCGCTCACGGCGCTTGGCGATGTCGACAATGATGGCCTGGTGGATGTTGCGATCCCAATGCCAGGCCCGCAGGCGGCAGATTCAGGCATCCTCGTCTATGGCGGCAGCGTCCTGCAATCCCTGTTGGAAGCCGGAGGGCGCCAGCGGGTGACCGCGTTCGACCTGTTCCGCGGCGCAGACCAACACTTTGTCCATATGACGGATGCCGCGTCGCGCGCGACAGAGCAGCACCATATGGTCCAGGCGCTTGGAGATGTGACGGGTGACGGGATCGATGATTTCAGCTTCGGCTGGGGCCGCTATCACACGGCTGACGATTCCGCCTATGTCGTGAAAGGCGACGTGGATTTGCTGGCCTCAAGCGATGACACGATCAGTATTCGATCGCTGGTCCAAAGCGGGCGCGCGGTTCAGCTTGCCGCCACACCGGAAAGCCTGGCGGCCAATGCCTATCGGGTCGAGCCTGTACACGTGCTGCGCGCGCCCGAGGAGGGATTGCATGAAACGCTCCTGCTTGTCGGGGCCGGTGATGCCACGACCGCGCTCTTCGACAGCTACAGTTTAGCAGCTGATGATCTGCCAGGAGGTGGGACAGCCATTGTGCCCTTACCGCTTTCAGGCGTGGGCGGTTTTTCGATCCCGCGCAGCAATTCCCGGCAGCTCAGCTATGTCACCAGTATCGGTGATCTCAACAGGGACGGTTATGGCGATATGGCCATTGGATGGGACGTCGCTGAAGCCGGCAATATTGAGGACAGTGGCACAGTGCTGTTGATCTCTGGCCGCGAGATCATCGAGGCCCGCGACCGCGGTGAGACCCTGCAACCCAGCCGGATGATTCAGGTGCCCGATGCCGAATAGGCTTTAACGCTTGGACAGTGCGTCCAGCTGTTCTTGCATGGCGGCCATCTGGGCCCGCAGGATCTCCATGGCGTCAGAGTCCGGCGCGGCGGCGCCGCGCTCCCCGCGCTTGGACTTGCGTGTCGACATGCCGGGCGTGAACATGCGCATGGCATTCTCGAACATTTCCATATTCGCGCGCGCCTGTTTCTCGAACATGTTAAACGGATTGGCGGTACCCATGGCCTTGGTCCAGCGCTCCTGACTTTCGGAGAAACTGTTCATGCTCATTTCCAGCCAGGCGGGCAGCAGGCTTTGCGACCCGGCACCATAGAAGCCGATCAGCTTGCGCAGGAAGTTTACCGGCAAGGCGCCTTCGCCCTTATTTTCTTTTTCGAAAATGATCTGGGTCAGCACCTGGCGCGTCAGATCCTCACCGCTTTTGGCATCGACCACTTCAAAATCGACTTCGCGTCGCACCAGATCCGACAGGTGATCCAGCGTGACATAGGAAGAGGTCGACGTGTCATACAGCCGACGATTGGCGTACTTCTTGATGATCACCGTTTCGGCCGCGCCATTCGATTTTGCCATGTCCTGCCCTTTCTTTTTTCAACGTCCCAAATTCGTGCTCGTTTCCGCAGCGTTATCTGCTACGGTACCTGTGCCGACGAATGTCTAAGTACAGGCCATATCAGCAACGTGCTTACATCGAATTGAGCAGACGCAGCAAATTTTATGCTGCGCAGCATAACGGGAGAAGAGATCATGTCTAGAACGGCACTGGTAACTGGGGGAACGCGGGGTATTGGACTGGGAATAAGCACCGCCTTGAAAGCCACAGGCTATCAGGTTGCGGCCAATTATGGTGGCAATGACGCAGCCGCCCAGGCATTTGAAGCTGAAACCGGCATCAAGTGTTTCAAGTTCGACGTGTCTGACTTTGACGCAGTCGGCGCCGGCATCCAGTCGATTGAAGCCGAACTGGGGCCGATCGACATTGTCGTCAACAATGCCGGCATCACCTGGGACGGCCCGTTCCACAAGATGAGCCTGGAGCAATGGCAGAAGGTCATCGCGGTTGATCTGGACTCGGCCTTCAACGTGACGCGTCAGGTCTGGGAAGGCATGCGCGCTCGGGGCTTTGGGCGCGTGATCAATATATCCTCGATCAATGGCCAGAAGGGTCAGTTTGGACAGGTCAATTATTCCGCCGCAAAAGCCGGCCTGATCGGCTTTACCAAAGCCTTGGCACAGGAAGGCGCCAAGAAAGGCATTACGGTCAATGCGGTCTGTCCCGGCTATATCGATACTGAGATGGTCCGCGCGGTGCCGGATAACGTATTGGAAAGCATCATATCGACCATACCGGTCGGCCGCCTCGGCAAGGCTGAAGAGATTGCCTCCATGTGTGTCTATCTCGCTAGCGAGGATGCTGCTTTTGTCACCGGGGCGACCATGACGGTGAATGGGGCGCAGTATATTGCTGGTTAAGGCTCGCGCCAAAGCGTGACATGCAAGGGGTGCTGCAGCCGTAGCTCGCCATCGGCCAGCCAGCCGCGAACTTCCACGATCGTGCCGCTGGCCATGCCACAGACGGACATTGCGTCGCGATCAACGCGAAGCGTGATTTCTGAGTCTCGCAGAAAACGTCGGCATCCAGGAGCATAGCGGTCATCCTCCAGACGAGGGGCGAACTCCCCCAGGGTCGCTGTGACAATCTTGAAGCCGCGATCGCGGACACTCCAGCGACCAATTGGGCGAGGCGCGTATTCAGATCGGCCCCAGACACCAAGTTCCTGTTTGCGTGCCGTTTGTTCGGCGTTGAGCAAATCCTGCCCACGTGCGGCGGTGCTGCCAAACAGGCGGACTCGTGCGGCCCCTTGCGCGACCATTTCATGATTGAGCCATAGGCGCGGACCGGCCGAATCTATCGTGACGACATGCGCCAGCGCGCGATCATAACGATCGCGGGTGATGCCGGGATAGAAGAGTTGAACCCGCCGGCCGAGCGTCATGTCCTCAAGCAGACGCGCACTCTCACCCGAATGCGGTTCGGGCGCGCCATCGGGCGGCGACAGAACCGGCGCGACAATGGAGATCAGGCGCACGCGCTGACCCGTATCAAGAATCAACCCATCTCCATCAATCACCTTGGTGACGCGGCCCGTTTCTCCAGGCTGCATATCCGGCAGCGGTGCCCCGCGGGCGCAGGCGAACAGAATGAAACATATCATCCAGATCCGGTTTCGGATCATGGGTCCTCTTCAATCTGTCCCCTAAACGGATTATGACGCTCTTATACGGTCCCGTAGCTCAGCAGGATAGAGCAACAGATTCCTAATCTGTAGGTCGCGCGTTCGAATCGCGCCGGGATCGCCACGCGCAGCCTCATTAAGCAAGACTTAATCGCCATCGCGCAAGGTGGCGCCATAAATGTAAGAGCTTGTTTTGGAGATTATGGATGTTGCGTGCAACTGCGTTTGCGCTGGCGATGCTCGGCGTATTTTCGGCCCCCGCTCAAGCCGCGGGCTTGAAAGCCACTCAATCGGTTGAATTGGCGACTGTATCAGTTGATGCGGACGGTGCGGAGACTCTGTCCTTTGCGCCTGCCACGGATGTCGAACCTGGCGAGCAGGTCCGCTATCGCCTCACCTATACGAATGAAGGCGTCGAGGCGGCCGACAATGTCAGCCTGGTCATGCCCGTGCCAGCGGAGGTCACGTTTCTTGAAGGGTCGATTGCCGGCAATGCGGCGCAGGTGACTTTTTCCGGCGATAATGGTGAGAGTTTTGCCGTGCGTGAGAGCGTTCTGATCAAGGATGGTGAGACAGAACGCGTCGCCACGTCGGCTGAAATCACGCATATTAAATGGATCTTCGCTGAACCGATCGCGCCGACGGAATCCGGGGCGATCAGCTTTATGGCTGTGCTCAAGTAAAATCGCACCGACAACGTAATCCGGCCCCGGCACCTCTGGTGTCGGGGCTTTTTCAATGCGGGTCAGAGATAGTAATTCAGCTTCAATCCCGGTTCCGACCAGCGGCACTTGGCAAGCTTGCCGGTGCCGGACAGGGTCACCCAGGCATCGCCCAGATCATCGCCGCCAAAGCAGATATTGGTGACAAATGGATCTGGAAATGCCGCATGCGAATGATCGCCCTCTGGTGTGATCGTGGTGATGCCGCCATTGAGAATGGTCGCGACGCAGATATTCCCGGACGCCGCCACAGCCAGGCTGTCAAAATATTGCAGGCTGGGCATCGCAGCGACCACGCGGCCTTTATTGAACGGCGTCGCCTGTTTCGCCTCACCCGGCGCGTCGAGATCAAAGGCCCATAACCGCGCCGTCATCGTGTCGGCCATGTAGACGGTCGTTTCATCCGGTGAGAGTCCGACTCCATTGGGGGAGATATGATTGTGATCCAGTTCAATCGCTTCAGAGGCACCATTGGCAAGGAAGAACAGGCCACCCACATCGCGGTGGCGCGGGAAGGACTTGCCGAGATCGGTGAAATAGAGATTGCCCTGCCGGTCAAAGACCAGATCATTGGGCCCTCGCAAGGGATGGCCTTCGACGGTGTCGAGCACGCGTTCCACCTTGCCTGTGGACAGATCGATCCGCTCGATCCGTCCACCTGAATAATCGTCCGGACAATGGCCCGGGATCAATAATCCATCGCGTTCATGATATTTAAAACCGCCATTATTGCAGATCCACAGCGCGCCATCTGGCCCGATCGCGGCGCCGTTCGGGCCGCCGCCCGGTTCGGCAATCAATTCGCTGCGGCCATCGCCCCAGATCCGGGTGACACAGCCTTTGGCAATCTCGACCAGGATAATGGATCCATCCTGCATCCAGACTGGGCCTTCCGGAAAGCCGAGACCTTCCGCGACAATTTCAAATTCCATTCCGACACCTCCCGCTGCTTTGCGGGGAGTGTGACGCGGAGCCGCCCGCGCAGCAAGGCTTACGCGAGGCGATCCAGAACGCGAATGGTGAAGGCGAACTGGTTCTTTTCACCCGCCGGCACATGCCGGGATTCGGTTTCTCGAAACTCGGATTCATCAAAGTCCGGGAATGTGGCATCGCCTTCAATCGTGGTGTCGACCTCAGTGATATAGAGTCGATCGGCGACAGGCAGTGTCGCCGCATAAATCGCGCTGCCGCCCGTGATGAAAACTTCTGATTTCCCGGTTGCGCGGGCCAAGGCGCGCGCTGTTTCGATCGCCGCCTGTGTCGCGGTGAAAACGCGGGCCTCCGGCGCTGCATACTGACCGTCCCGGCTCAACACGATATTGTCACGGCCCGGCAAGGGGCGGCGCGGCAGGCTTTCCCAGGTCTTGCGCCCCATGATGACCGGGCAGCCTTTGGTCACGGATTTGAAGTGTTTGAGATCATCCGACAAGCGCCAGGGCAGGTCATTATCCTTGCCGATCACGCCATTTTTTGCGCGGGCGGCGATCAGGCAAAGCTTTACATCTGTGCTCACGGCGAACTCCTGCAAATGGTACAGTCTCGTTGCTGGCCTTACGCGCGTTTGGTCGTTAAGAGCAAGCTTCGGTTGATCGGGATTGGGTGCTGAATGCTGGCTGACATTACGAACGGATTCATTGGCGCGCTTACGAACGGACAGCCGCAATATTTGCTTATTGTCGTGATCGGATTGGCTGCGACATTTGCGATCATCCACCGCCTGGGTGGCCGCTTATGGGCGTATATTTATGTCGCCCTCATTCCGTTCTTGAACTGGTCTTTCGGCATAATTCCGGAGTTTGCGATACTGGAGCCGAACTCGACCTTTTCAAAAGGTTTGTCCTTGCACCCCATGACCGTCGTTACCGGTCTGGTGTTTGTCGTTCGAGATTTTGTTCAGCGTGAAATGAAGCAAATGGTTCTGGTCTGCATGGCCATGGCCATCGGTTGGTCCTTTTTTTACGCATGGCCGGTGATTGCGCTCGCGTCGGGGCTCGCGTTTGCGATTTCGGAGTTTTTTGACTGGCTGCTCTTCACGTTCACCAAGTACCGCCTCTCGACTCGGATTCTGTTATCGTCAGCTGTGGCGGCGCCGATTGACACATCGGTCTTTCTCTATGGTGCGGATCTGGCGAAACAACTGAATGCGGGTCAGGACTTGGCATTCGGCACGATGGGCCTACCCGTCGCTGACGGAAACACGCTCCACATCGCAAATTGGGTGGTCTTCATCATCGGGAAGATGATTGGTGCATTTGTGGTATCCTATATGATCCGGAAACAAGAAGACGCAGGCAAGATAAGCCCACATGAGGCTTGATCACCTCGGATCGAAACTGTCGAGTTGTGCCTTGCTCCAATCCGCCGCCAGATGAGTCGCTGCCGCATCGTCCCGCAGCGCGCCCGGCGCGAGCAGCTCATACGCCAGGTCGGCCGGAACGGCTTTGTCTTCCGTCACCCGGTGAATGATATGATGCGGCCGTAACTCAGACGGATGCTGGCAGCCCGCCGCGCCGACCACTTCCATCAGCGCCGCCACCGTATTTTTGTGAAAGTGATAGACGCGCTCGGCCTTGTCCGCGACGACCAGGCCGCGCTGTCGGCCCGGATCGGAGGTCGCGATGCCGGTCGGGCAGGTATTGTTGTGGCAATGCAATGACTGGATACACCCGAGGGAGAACATGAAACCGCGGGCCGTGTTGATCCAGTCCGCCCCCAGCGCCAGCGACGCCGCCATGTTAAAGGCCGAGACCTGTTTCCCGCTGGCCGCGAGCTTGATGTCATCCTTCAATCCACACCCCACCAGCGCATTGCGGGCAAAGACCAGACCCTGGCGCAGCGGCGCGCCGACATGATCGAGAAACTCGCCCGGCGCCGCACCGGTGCCGCCTTCGGCGCCATCCACGACGATGAAGTCGGCGCGCTGGCCGGTCTCAAGCATGGCTTTGCAAATGGCCAGGAATTCCCAGCGATTGCCGATGCACAGCTTGAACCCGATCGGCTTGCCGCCTGAAAGCTCGCGCAATTGATCGACGAAATCGAGCATCTCTCTGGGCGTCGAAAAAGCCGTGTGATGCGGCGGTGAGTAACAGGTTTCACCGACGGGAATGCCGCGCGCTTCGGCAATTTCCGGGGTCACTTTCGCCCCCGGCAGGACGCCGCCATGACCGGGCTTGGCGCCCTGGCTCAGCTTGATCTCGATCATCTTGACCTGATCGCTTTTGGCGGTCTCCTCAAACTGGACTGGATCGAAGTTTCCGTTCGGGGCGCGACAGCCGAAATAGCCGGAGCCCAATTCCCAGACCAGGTCGCCGCCGCCAGCCTTGTGATACCGCGACACGCCGCCTTCGCCGCTATCATGATAGAAGCTGCCTTTAGCCGCGCCTCGATTAAGGGCTTCAATCGCATGCGCGCCGAGCGATCCGAAACTCATGGCGGAAATATTGAGCACGCTGGCAGAATAAGGGCGCGCGGTGCCCGGCGCACCGATCTGGATGCGCGGATCCTTGTCTTCCGGATGGTTTGCAGAGATCGAGTGCGCCAGCCATTCATAAGGCGGGCTTTCAATATCAAGGTGGCTGCCAAACGGCTCGACCGAGGAGACATTCTTGGCCCGCTTGTAGACCATGGCGCGTTCTTCATGATTGAACGGGCGGCCTTCGGTCTCGCTTTCGACCATGTAAGAGCGGAAGAAGGGGCGCATGGCTTCCGCAATCCATCGCATCCGCCCGAGGACCGGGAAATTGCGCCACAAAGTGTGCCGGGTCTGGACAAGGTCATACAGACCCAAAAGGGCAATCCCGGCCAGCACAGCCGCTAGGACGTATAGCCAGGGCTGAGACTGGGCGCCCCAAAGGCTGAGGCCCAGCAAGACCAGCACGATCAGATATGGAATAAAGCGGATCAAAAAAGCCCCCTCCGATGATTCGAAGGGAGCCTATTCGTGTCCGGGTTTTCAGGTCAATCTTTGACCGCCTAGAACCCGTTCAGTTTTGCATAGCGATCACGATGAAAACTCGCGCCGCCCAGCAAGGCTTCCTGGACGCGGGCGCGTTTCATATAGAGGCCGCTATCATGATCATCGGTCATGCCAATGCCGCCATGGAACTGAACCGTCTCGTTCGAGACCAGATGGATCAGATCCGACGCGCGCGCCTTGGCCAGGCTGGCCAGTTCCGCCGTGTCATTGCGGTTCTCGTCAATGCCGGACAGCGCCGCGCCCACACAGGACCGGGTCAGCTCCAGCTCCGTGAACATTTTCGCCGCGCGATGCTGCAAGCTCTGGAATGACCCGATCAACTGACCGAACTGTTTGCGCGTTTGCAGGTATTCGAGCGTCATGTCGAAGGCCGCTTGGGCACTGCCCAGTGCTTCGGCGGCGACGGCGATCCGGCCGCGATCCAGCGCCGGTTCGAGAATTTCCCAACCCGCATCAACGGCGCCGATGACGTGATCTTCGCCGACGGCCACATCTTCCAGATGTAGATGCGCCGCGCCATGGGAATCGACGGTGTTGAGCGCCTGAACCGTCAGACCATTGGCATCATTCGGGACGATGAACAGGCTGAGCCCGTGCGCCTGACCGGCTTCGCCAAAGGCGCGGGCGACAAGGATGAACATATCGGCGTGATGGCCATCCGAGACGAACCGCTTCGCGCCATTCAGCGTATAGCCCTGGCCATTGCGCTCCGCTTCGGTGGCAATGTTGAGCGGCGCATGATGAGTGCCTTCATCGAGCGCCAGGGCGACGGTGATCTCGCCACTGGCAATCTTCGGTAACCATTCCGCCTTTTGCGCCTCTGATCCGCCCAGGGTCAGAAGGCTGGCGCCGAGCACTGCGGTCTGCAGCAGCGGGGTGACGGCGATGGTGCGACCTTGCGCTTCCATGATCTGACCCATGGCGACCATGCCAAGACCAACGCCATCATATTCTTCCGGGACGAGGACTCCGAAAAAGCCAAGCTCGGCGAGTTTGGTGCGCGTACCGGTATCAATACCATTGGCACCACCATCGCGCAGTTCGCGCAGATGCGTGACCGGCAGTTCGTCACGCGCGAAGGCC
>JBCCCT010000071.1:0-16066 GCA_039033355.1 Pseudomonadota bacterium
AGCTGATGGCGGCGTTCGAGACCAAGCCGCACGACCGGATCGATCTGCCCGCGGAGTCGCAGAATCAGGGCGATCAGAATGGCCCAGTTGCGGGCGAGGGCGGCTTCGGTCTGGTTGGGCATGACTGAGGCAGTTTAGGGCAGGCTAAACTCGGTCGGATTCAGGTTTGTTAAATTGGGGCCGCGGGCGTGTCTGCTTTCGGTGTCGAAGCGGACTTGGGATCAGGTCGCTGCCCATGAGTCGCGTTTGACTATTCGGGAATCTGACTCCAACCATTTCCTTCCTGCGCGAACGATCGCGCATTTGCCTCGTGCATCATCGCAAAGGAATGACCATGAAAAAGCCCATAGTCCTCGCCGCGCTCGTCTTAGGAATCGCCGCCTGCACAACCATCCCAGTGGAAAGCTCTTCGCCGGAAGTGACGGACGCTTCGGCGGCGCCGATGATCACAATTTACCACCTTGAAGGGCGCCGTTCAGAGCGGATCGTTTGGCTGATGGAAGAATTGGGCCTGCCATACGACTTGAAATATGTGCGCGGTGATTTGCGTGGATCGATGGCAATGGTGCATGCCTTGGGTCACGAAATGCCGATGGTTCCCACCGTTGTCATCGAGGATCAAATCTTGGTCGAATCCGGCGCGATCATTGATTTGATCTTATCGCGTTACGCCGCTGGCGAACTGATCCCGAAGATTGAAAGCGACGACTACCCGGTTCACTTGATGTGGATGCACTATGCTGAAGGGTCGCTCGCGGCTCGACTGTTTAGCGATTATCGCGCCTGGCGAACAAATCCACCTACCGAGCGCTCTATGTTTGTCGACAGCGAGGCGGTCGTTCAGTTTGCAGAGAATCACCTCGAGTCTAATCCCTGGTTCGGGGGAAATGAATTTTCATCTGCAGACATCATGATGTTCTTCCCACTCAACGTTGCTACTGGCCTCAATCTGGTGGATGAGGCGAAGTTTCCAAATATCGCCGCCTGGAAAATCAAAATCCAATCGCGCCCTGCCTATGAGCGCATGCTCGCAGCGGCGCGTCCCGACGGAATGATCGGAAATTTGCCACCCGTGAGCGTTAGACCGCCTTCAGAACGTGGAACACGCTGACCCCATGGGATTGACGAACTGAGAGGGCGTTTTCAGACGTCCGCTTTCGGCGTCAAAGCAGACATTATCGAGCGTCTTAAAACGCCCCTAAACCGCCTCTGACGACGTCTGCTTTGGGTCAGGAGAGGGCATTCGGCGAGTGTCCGGTATGGGGCGAGTTTAGAACGCTTGCGCAAAAGCGACCCTTTTCATCTATCATTGCATGCAGGCGTCTAAGTCTGGACACTTTCTATTGCGAAGAAACACTCCTTTCGTTGACGGAGGCAATCATGCTCAGGCTCATCGTGTTAGCCGCTTTATGTCCTCTAGCTGGTTGCGGGGCTTACTTTGAGAGCGCAGAAGAAATTTCTGATCTTCACGTGGAAGGCGCGTTGCCATTAGGCGTTTGGGAAGTCGATAACAACGTAATGGTTTTGGCAGATGGGCCATCCGATGCAGACGCATTTTGCCTCGAGATTGACCACTCGACCCATTTAAAAGGCTCCGTCGTCACGATCCCGACAGCGAACACTTCGCTCGCAATTGTGTCCGACATCTCGGCGCACAGTATCGAAGGTGTTCAAAGCGTCAGCGGCACTCAGATTTTTACGCTTGAACCGTCATCATTTGATGACCGACTTATCATAGGCGCCCCCTTTTCAAGCGTGCATAGAGGGGCTGAATTGCCGTTTGCGAGCTTGTGCGCCGAGACCG
Organism: Pseudomonadota bacterium; assembly: GCA_039033355.1. Taxonomy (GTDB): domain Bacteria; phylum Pseudomonadota; class Alphaproteobacteria; order Caulobacterales; family Hyphomonadaceae; genus Henriciella. The sequence continues at coordinate 1,805 of JBCCCT010000071.1, forward strand.
TACCGCACGGTAGCTTCGACCCAGAAAACGCCATCGGAGAGCACCGACTTTGTTTATCCGATAACTTGGACGTGAACCAAATATCAGATTGGATAAATGTGCACACCACTAAGTCGGGCCGAGACATCACTGAGTTTGCACGCGTGATAGGAACACATAGGGGGCAATGCGCAGAGGCACATTAAACCTCAACCAATTTGGCGGTGATTGCCCAGATGGAGAGCATCGGCCATCATTCTAAGAGACCTATCTAGGGCGACAACGGTCTCACGCTGAGAGACCATTCTGGGGCGAGGTTAAGCCGCCCGTGTAGCTTCTACTTTGCAGGTAAAACAGACTTCTATCCGAGGTTGTGTTAGTCTTCATCGTAGAAAGGTTGTCAGAATAGATTGGAATATGGATGAACGATCCCGCTTGGCCAAAATTTCCCAACGCATACGTTTCTGATGACGAAAGCACCCTAACAGACGGTGCGAAGTTCGATTCTTGGACTGCACTGATGATGGATCGAGTTCAGGGCACGTCTGAAAATCTCGGCTGGAAGTTTAAGATGGGCGAGACGGCGCTTAGCCGGAGCGCAGATTTCCCTATAATCTTTAGGGCTAAAGTAAAATGGATGACGGAAGACGGGGTTTACGAAACCGTCGAAGTGCTTTGGAAAAACACGGTTGGTGAGTGCGGTGGCGTAAGCGCTCCAATAGAGGAATTGCTAATCAAAACCCGCCAACCTTTCGGCATGAGTGGCAGGCTGGTCCATTTCTCCGATGAAAATTCTCCGAAATGGATGAAAGACCTGTCGCATGGCGACAACGATGGAGAATAGTTCAAAGCATAAGTCGCGAGAGACCATTCTGGGGCGATTTTAAGCCGCTTGTTAGTTAATAGGTCGATATCTAACCAGTCGACTCTTGATACGTTCGAGCACTTCTGACCTGGGAGCTTCGGAAGTCATCTCTTTCCGGTACTTCGCTGAAAGTTGAGCATCGCGTACTCCCAGTACATACCCGGTGTAGCCAGCGCAACTCGATGTTAGAATCCGCAAATAACTCTGACAGTAACTATCTAATTTTGGGTCACTGGATAACGCTGCTCCGTTTTTGCATTTACTCAGAGGCTTGAGGGCGGGCCGCAGAGCTTCATCAAACGCAATGCAAGTGTCCTTATCGAAAGATCGACGTTGCAAAATGATATCGTCGATCGGGCCTTTATCATCGAAACATCGTTCAAAGCTCTCTGTCCAATGACAGCTCGCAAAGCCGCAGACAGGCGGTTCGTCAATTTGGATTAGGCATGCAGGGGCTAACTTATCCGCCTCGTACAATTGGGCCTCGACGTGCGGGATATCTTGAAGCTCATTGTAAGCTGAAGCGCATGCCCCAGCCACCAAACTCAACAAAACTAAAGACGTTTTCATGGGAGCCACTCGGAACGCTTGCAATAAAGTTACATTATCAACTTTGGTTTTGACGCGCAACTTGCCCTCGTCGCTAAAGCGTCGCTGAGTTCACGGGCGACCGTTTTAGGGCCTTTTAAGACACTCGATTAAGCTGTACTTTCAACCCGTTTGTGAACCAATCATCCCGCGCCCGATACCCACCTAACTCTTGCCAGCTTCGTGCAATATGCCGCGCGTATGGCGGTTTGGACACATCGATTATGGCGAGACGTGAAATGGGGGCTCAGCACATTTGCACTCGCTTGTTTTTGCTTTGTCGCGATCGCCGTTCTGTCCGCAACATTTCCCGCAACGGGCCGGGCGCAATCTCATATCGCTCTTCCCGCGATCCATCTCTGCACTGGCATGGCGCACACGGACTTTGCAATACCGCTTGAGCTCGCCCAATCTGAGAGCTTTGACCCAGTGACGAAATACATCCCTGATAACCTGTCAGACGAAATTTACGTGATGATGGGATGGGGAGACCACCGCTTTTTCACAGAGGTGCCGACACTATCAGAGCTGCGTCCGGGGATAGCTTTGGGCGCGCTCACCGGACAGCACGATACAGCGTTGCGCGTTTAGCTCATCAGCAAGACCTACATGCCGGAGTATTGCCATGCGCTTTCGCTTGATCAAGCAGGCCAGGATGCCATCGCTCAACACATTCGCGAAACCGTCGCAGAACCGCCATCGCTGACTTCCGACCGTTTCTCGCCCGGTTTGATTGCTTCAATTTGTGCGACGGTCAGCCGTCGGGGGATGTTTGCTCGCATACTCTCCAAAGACCCTCGCACTCATTGCTGGGGTAACACCAGGGTAACAGAATTGCCGAGACAAGCTGTTACCGCCCGAGACAAAGTGCAACAATAATCGTTTATTTTCAAGTATTTATAGACTCAAAAACGTAATCGAATCAACGCAAAAATCGCATTCGTAATGCGGAGGTCGGGTGTTCAAGTCACCTATGCGGCACCATTGTCATCGCTTCAGTCTGAATCTTCAAACCCATGACGCTCTTCTATGACGAAGAGCGGACGCTGTTTGGTTTCTGCGAAAATGCGCGCGATATATTCGCCCAGCACGCCAATGCTGATCAGCTGTAAGCCCCCCAGGAAGAAGATCGCCACCGCCAGTGTCGCATAGCCCGGCAAGTCGCGGCCATAGAGCAGCGTTTCGAGTGTGATCCAGAATGCATAAAGCACGGAAATTCCGGCAATGCTCGTACCGATCAGGGACCAGACCCGCAACGGAACAACACTGAAAGAGACTATGCCGCTCCAGGCATATCCGAACAGTTTGAGCAGGGACCATTTGCTGGCACCAGAACGCCGCGCCTCAACCGTGTAATAGACCGCCCTATGCTGATAACCGACCCAGGCATAAAGGCCCTTCATGAACCGCACGCGCTCCGGCATCGCATTCAGCGCATCCACGCAACGGCGAGACAGCAGGCGAAAGTCGCCACCATTCATCGGCACAGGTACATCTGAGGTTCGGGCAAGGATCCGATAGAAAAGCGGTCCACACAGACGCCGCACCCAGGATTCGGTTTGGCGTGATCCGCGCAAGCCATAGACGACATCAACACCCTGGCTTTGAACCTCCATCATCTCCGGAATGAGTTCCGGCGGATGCTGCAAGTCGCTGTCCATGATCACGACCTGGTCGCCAGTGGCCGCTTTCAGGCCCGCCGCGAGCGCCGCCTCCTTGCCAAAATTGCGCGAGAACTTGATGACGCGCAATTGCGACATTTGCCGGCGCAGCGCCTGCAATGTTTTCATTGAAGCATCCCGGCTGCCATCATCGACTGCAATGATCTCCCAGGCCAATGCCGTTTGTTCGAGCACGGGAACCAGGCGCGCGAAGAGCTGCGCCAGGGTCGCGTTCTCATTATAGATCGGGAGGATGACGGACAGTCTCAATTCGCGGCCTCAGCCTCGTCCGGGGCTGGGTCCGGCCTTGGTCCATCAGCAAATAGGCTGACGCGATGGGTCTGCAGGGTGCTCAGGTCCCGTTCTATCGTCTGCAACGGATTGTGCAGGATGGCGTAATCCTCAGGCGGCGTGTTCGGATAGGTCGCCGCCAGGGTTTCGGCGGATGCCTCGATCGATTTCGAGAGGCGGACCGTCTTCTGGATGACACTCGGCTGATTGGCGATCTTGAGCACGAAAAGCAGCCCGAGCAGACCAATCAATACCCGGTGCGACCGATCCCGCAGGCGCGCAATCACCAGGATGGCGAGGGCAAAGACGGCAATCCAGAACAGATTACCAAAGCTGATATAGCGACTGACAAAGGCCTGTTTCACGCCATACATTTCCCAGCGCCCGAGCGCGGTCAGCAGCGCGGCACCGACCGCATAGGCTGCCAGCGCCAGAAGCGGTGCTGTTCGCGTCCATACGGTATGGCGGTCTTGAAGACGCAGGGCCCGGACACTGACGATCAGGATGCCCGCGCCCAGGATCGCAATCGGAACGGAGATGTCACGCGCAAATCGGACAATCGGCGAGGCCATGAAATTCAGGCTGTAATGGGCCAGCCCCTGGAGCGTGGCAAAATCCAGGAGTGGCGGCAGATCCGCCTGCACGGACGGGGCCGCGACCGGACCTTCGGATACGACAAAGTGAAACCCGATCGCGCCCGCAAACAGGGTCCAGAGCGCCAGACAGGCCAGACCGCGTCGCGATTGCAGGCCGCCAAAGACCAGGAGCAGCGCCCACCCGATCGGGATCAGCGCCCATCCTGTCGCGAACGCATAGATGGCGACCGCTGCGGCGAATGCCGCCAAACCGGTATTCGCCAATGTCGGCGCCCCGCAGCTCAAACGTTCGATCGCCCAGAGCACCCCGGCCAGGTTCAGGAACACCGCCACCTGCCAGCCCCAAAGCCAGTTGCCCGCCTGGTCGAGGGAAAACAGGAAAAAGGCGGACACCCCGATCAGCCAGGCCATGGCTCCGGGCATCTCAGCCCGCTCGAGGATCCGCACCAGAGCGACAAACCCGATCCCGGCAATGAGGACACTGGCCAGGCTTTCGGCCCAATGCCCCATGCCTGTCAGCTTGCTCAATCCAAGCTGAACCAGATAGCCGGACGCGTGCCGGTGGCGGCCGTGCAGCATAAACACGTCTGAAAAGGACAGTGTTCCATCCTGCATCTGGCCATAGAGCGGAACAATGCTCCAATGATCATGATACGGCGCGCGATAGTAAAACAGCAGGCTGAACACCAGCGTGACGCCAAAACAGACGAATGCCGGACCCCATTTGACCTGCCAGCGCATGTGTCGCCTCTCCTCGACTCTGCCTGTGCATCACCTTCAAACGGTCGAGATGAGACAGGAGTCCAATAAAGGCGCTTCAAATCATGATCGATTGGCACGGACGATAGCCCAGTGTCTCAAATCTGTCGCTTCAGCGCGCCAGGATCCGAATAATCAGAGAAAAAGAATGGTGGTCGATACTAGGTTCGAACTAGTGACCCCTGCAATGTCAATGCAGTGCTCTACCACTGAGCTAATCGACCATCCGTTTCAGAGTGAGGGGTAATCCCCTTTTGCCGCGTTCAAGTCAAGCCTGAACTGCAACCCGGGATCAGCTGGACAGAATAGCAGACCTAGGCCGCCATGACCCGTTCGACTTCATCCACCAATTCGCGCAGATGAAACGGCTTGGACAGGACTTTCGCGCCGGCAGGCGTCGGCGAACTTCCGGACAGCGCAACCGCCGCAAACCCGGTAATGAAGACAATCTTCATGGCTGGGTCGAGTTCGGCGCCGCGGCGCGCCAGTTCGATCCCGTCTATGCCTGGCATGACGATATCCGTGAGCAGCAAGTCAAACACTTCGCGTTCAAGCGCTTCGAGGGCGCCTTCGCCATCCTCAAAGTCCAGAACATCATGTCCGGCACGACGCAGGGAGGCGCTGAGAAAGGTGCGCATCGCATCATCATCTTCGGCCAGCAAGATTTTGCTCATGTATTCTCGTCCCTGATCTTCACCTTGCCGTGTGCCATCATTCCGTAAATCCTGAGTGAAGATACGCCACTTTTTAAAGATAATATGTCACGCAATTTCTCATAAAATATGACCTTTGTCACAAAAACACAGGATTGGACCTTGACCTCGCCGCCAGAAAACAGACCTTGAGCGCATGCGGACCGCGTTTGACGTCTCTCCTGAATCCCATGCGCCGACCATCGAAGCCTATACGCTTCGACAGGACAGCGCGGTGCGGGCGCCGGTCATTTTCGCCTCGCCGCATAGCGGCACCATCTATCCTGACAGTATGCGCAATTTGCTCTGTGTCCCCCTGGCGGACCTGCAGCGGACCGAAGACGCCTTTGTCGATGAACTCTATCTGCCTGCCGTGCAACACGGCGCGATCCTGCTCAGCGCCAATTATGCGCGCGGTTTTGTCGACCTGAATCGGGATGCGCGCGAGCTCGATGCCAGCATGTTCCATGACGGGCTGCCGCGCACCGCCGGCATGCCCAGCGCCCGGGTCAAGGCCGGTCTGGGTTGTTTTCCCCGGGTCGGGGCCAGCGGCCGGGACATCTATGCCGCCCCGATCTCGAAACAGGATGGCATATTCCGGCTCGACGCGATCTATGATCGCTACCATGCCGCGCTACAGGCCCAGATTGACCGGCTCAAAACCGACTGGAGCGATATCGTCATCATTGACTGTCATTCCATGCCCTCTCGCCAGCCCGGCAAGTCGAGCATGCCGGATTTCGTGCTGGGCGACCGGTTTGGCTCCAGCTGTTCCTCGAAACTGACATCCAAGGTTGAACGCCGCCTGCGCCGCGAAGGTCTGAGCGTCACCCGCAATGCGCCATATGCCGGCGGCTATACGACCCGTCGTTATGGCCGACCCCGACGTGGAATTCATGTTCTTCAGATTGAAATCAATCGCGCGCTGTATATGAATGAAATGAAAGTTGAAAAGTCAGCCGGATTTGAACGCCTCAGCGCGCAAGTGTCCGGTCTGATCGAGGATATTGTCGACTTTGCGTTGCAAGAGAACACTTAGAACGAGACAAAAAAAGAGCCGCGCTAAAGAGCGCGGCTATAACAGGTAAGGGAGGAAACGCCAGAAGGCGTCAGCACCGCAGTGCTAAGGATCAATTTATTGTGCGGCGCACAAATAACAAGCCCTATTTCGCTGCGCTGCCGCATAACTCCGTTGCGTATGAGGGATGCAAGTGATCCACATCACAAAAGTTACGACCGTCTAACACCCGGAAAAACCGAGAATTTTCATTTCGGCACGGGTCTTGCTGTGAGTTTCCCCGTAATTCATTTTCGGGACTCCGAGGGGAGGATCCGATCATCCGGGAGTGCGGTATGACGGACAAAACAGATCTGCATGTAGGGAAACGCCTGCGGCGTCGGCGACGCTTGCTGGGCATGACCCAACAAGACCTGGCCAGTATGGTCGGGGTGCGGTTCCAGCAGATCCAGAAGTATGAATGCGGGGCCAATCGGGTCACCTCGTCTCGTCTTTATGACCTGTCGCGGGCTTTGAATGTCTCCGTTCAATACTTCTTTGACGGCCTGGAAACCGAGGCTATGCAGGGCATGGCGGCCAATGACGCGGAACGCCTGGACGCAGATATTCTCAGCCAGAAAGAGACTCTGGAACTGGTTCGGGCCTATTATCGGCTCGGCGAGCGGCCACGGCGCCGTCTGCTGGAACTGGCCAAAGCGCTGGAATCAGAGACCTCAGATTCAGGTGCTGCTTGACCTGAATAGCCGCACGCGGTTAAGCGCGAGCGCATGCAAACCCAGTTGAATTTTGACGCCACCTCTGTCGCCCACGCGATGGCGGATGCCGCATGCGCGGCGATAATGCCCCATTTCAGGGCACTTTCCGACATTGAAAACAAGAAAAGCGATGGCGATTTCGACCCCGTCACCGTGGCCGACAAGGCCGCAGAACGGGCCATGCGGGCCGTTCTGGCCGATTTGCGCCCGGATGATGCCATTCATGGCGAGGAATATGGCCGTCAGGATGGCACAACCGGCTGGACCTGGGTTTTGGACCCAATTGACGGCACACGGGCCTTTGTCGCCGGCTTGCCGGTCTGGACGACCTTGATCGGCCTGGTCGATGCCGAAAACAATGCCATTGTCGGTCTGATCGACCAGCCCGTGCTCGGGGAACGCTATTATGGCGGACCTGATGGGTCTTTCCTGCGCGCCGATGGCACTGACACACCGATCCGGGTTTCACAGTGTGACGACCTGCGGAACGCTGTGATCGCGACCACGGATCCATTCATCATGACCCAGCCGGAACAAGGCGCCTGGACGCATTTGCGGCATACGGCCCGGATCGTGCGCTATGGGCTGGATGCTTATGCCTATGCCCGGCTCGCCGCCGGGACGATCGATCTCGTCGCTGAAGCCGGCCTCGCGCCTTATGATGCGGCGGCCCTGATCCCGGTGGTGCGCGGTGCTGGCGGACTGGCCTGTGACTGGCGCGGCGCGCCGGCCAAGCCCGGTGGCCAACTCGTCTGCGCGGCCCATCAGAGCATTCTCGATCAGGCGCTGATCTCGCTCCGGCGGTCGGCGGATTAACCGCGCGGTGGAGCTAGCCAGAGCCGTGCAAACCACGCTAAACACCCAGCCATGACTGAAGAAGCTCAACTCGTCGAAACCCGCACGCCGACCAAGCGTGCGCCTGGCAAATGGCGGCTGAGCTCGATCATTGATGGTCGCGCGCTGCGCGTGAAGCTGACCTCTGCTGCTTTGATGCATGAGGGCGATGATCGCGCCGCCCGCAAGGAAGCGCTGGATATATTGCACGGCGCCCTGTTTCGCGGCCGATTGATCGCGCAGGAACGGTTGCAACAAGGCGCTGATGGTCTGGATACGGCGCGTCTTTTGTCAGCGGTGCAGGATGAAGTGCTGCATGCCCTGTATGATTTCACCACAACGCACGTGTTCCGCGCCCGCAATCCCACCGAGGGCGAGCGTCTCGCCGTATTTGCAACCGGCGGATATGGCCGCTCGGTTCTGGCACCGTCTTCGGACATCGATTTGCTGTTCATTCGTGCCTACAAGGCCAGCCCGCATGCGGAGAGCGTCATCGAATTCATGCTCTACGCCCTCTGGGATATGGGCCTGAAAGTCGGCCACGCCTTTCGAACGCCGCAAGAATGTGTCCGTCTCGCCAAGGAAGATGTGACCATCAAGACCAGTCTGCTGGACGCGCGCTACCTGTTTGGCGATCGCGATCTGGCGGAGGAGACCCGGGACTTGTTCAATCGCCAGGCCGTCGTCGGCCGCGATGCTGAATTTATTGCTGACAAGCTGGAAGAGCGCGACAATCGGCATGCCAGACAGGGCAATGCCCGTTATCTGGTCGAACCGAATGTGAAAGAAAGCAAAGGCGGTTTGCGCGACCTGCAGACCTTGTTCTGGATCGTCAAACACATGCACCCGGATTCCACAGCGACGCTGGAAGACGTGATGACGACCAATGTATTCACCGAGCATGAATATCATTTGTTTATGCGCGCCGCCCGCTTCCTTTGGACCGTCCGCTGTCACCTTCACTATATTACCGGCCGCCCGGAAGAGCGGCTCAGCTTTGACCTGCAGCCCGAAATTGCCGCCCGCATGGGCTATCAGGATCGGGGTGAACAGCTCGGCGTTGAGCGGTTCATGAAACGCTATTTTCTCGCCGCCAAGGATGTTGGTGGCCTGACCCGCATCCTCGCGGCGAAACTGGAAGCGCAACAAAAGGCCAAACCGGAAGGATGGCGCCGGTTTCTGCCCGGCTCATCATCGTCCAAGCCCCTCGAGGATCCGGACTTTGCGCTGACGGGAAATCGCATCGATTTCGCTGATCCTGAAACGATTCAGGACGAGCCGGTTCGACTGCTGCGCCTGTTCCAGATGGCGGATCAGCAAGGCGTCGATGTCCATCCGGATGCCCTCGCCATCGCCACGCGGAATGAAAAACTCATTCACGCCAAGAACCGCTCCAACCCCGAAATGGTTGCGGTCTTTCTCGACATCCTGCTGGAAAGCGAGAATCTGGGCCTGACCCTGAACCGGATGAATGAGGCCGGCGTGCTCGGCCGGTTTCTGCCGGAATTTGGCGGCATTGTCGCGCAGACCCAGTTCAACATGTATCACCATTATACGGTGGACGAGCATACGATCCGCGCGATGGAGCACATTGCGCACATGGACAAGGGCGAGGACGGGTTTGCCCTCGCGAAGCAACTCTACGGCAAGATTGAAAATCGCCGCGCGTTGTATCTTGCCATGCTCCTGCACGATACTGGCAAGGGGCTCGGCGATCAGCAGATTGAAGGCATGAAAACCGCGCGGCAGGCCTGCCGCCGACTGGGCCTGGATGAAGCCGAGACCGAACTCGTCGCCTGGCTCGTCGGCAATCACCTGGAAATGAGTGAGACCGCGCAGAAGCGCGACATTGCTGATCCCCGGACCATTGTCACCTTTGCGGAAAAGGTGATGGATCTGGAACATTTGCGGCTGCTCTACATTCTCACCGTTGCGGATATCAGAGCGGTCGGCCCGAATGTCTGGAACACCTGGAAAGGCCAGTTGCTGGGCGACCTGTACCACAATACAGAAGCCGCCCTGCGCGGTGGCCGGACCGATGAAAGCAGCGTCACCGCGGAACTGAAAGCCCGCGCAGACTCCAATCGAAGCCTGGTGATCGACCAGCTTGGTAGCCTGCCACGCGTGATGCTGGAAATGGACGAGGCCTATTGGACCGGCTTCGACGCTGAAACGCTGATCGAGCATGGCAAGCGGCTATCCAATGATGAAGACGTCATTGTCCGCGCCGCATCAGAAGCCAATGACCGCACCGTCCTGTTCGTCTCGGCGCCGGACCGGGTCGGTCTGTTCGCTCGCCTGACTCAAGCCATCGGGGCGCTTGGTGCGCACACCGTGGCCGCGCAGGTCTTTACCGGCGCGTCTGGCCGCATCATTGACGTTTTCGTGCTTGAGGATGGCGAAGGTCATCCCTTTGCCAAAGGCGACCGCAACCGGCTGGATCGAGTTGAGAAAATGATCCTCGCCGCCATCGACCCGGAGGGCGAAATCCCAGAGGCCAGCCTGCGCCAGAACCCGCGAAAGGCCGCCTTTATCGTCCAGCCGCGCGTCACGATTTCAGACGATGCCTCTCAGGCTTATACGGTGGTTGACGTCTCCGGCCGGGATCGCCCCGGCCTGTTGAGCGATGTCAGCACGGTGCTCGCCGAGGCCGGCATCTCGATCGTCTCGGCGCATGTCGGCTCGTATGGCGAGCGCGTGTTCGATGCCTTCTATGTCGAGCTGCCGGGCGGGTTTGACGAGGCCATGAAATCGTCATTGCGCGACCAACTCCTCGCCGCGCTTGGGCGCGAGGAACCGGATGGCCCAAGCACCCCGGCGCGCAAATTGAAGCGGGCCAGCGCGGCCGACAGTTTCTAATCGCGAAAGTCCTGAATGAGCCTCCTTCGCAATACGCTGACGCAATCCTCGCTGACCATGGGCAGCCGGATTCTCGGCTTTGTGCGCGATATCCTGATCGCAGCGAAAGTCGGCGCCGGCCCGATTGGCGACGCCTTTGTCACGGCGCTGATCCTGCCCAACCTGTTCCGCCGGATCTTCGCTGAAGGGGCGTTCGCCCAGGCCTTCGTCCCGGCCTATGCCCGCACACTGGAATCAGACGGCAAGGAAGCCGCTGAAGAGGTCGCGCGCCAGACGATGCGCGGCCTGTTCGCTGTCACAGCGGGCCTGGTCATCCTGGCTCAGCTCGGCATGCCCTGGCTGATGTATATCTTCCATGGCGGCTATCCGTCGGACAGTGACAGTTTCCAGCTGGCCATTCTGCTGACCCGGATCACCATGCCATATCTCGCTTGTATGGCCCTGGCAGCGCTGCTGTCCGGGGTGCTCAACTCGGCCGGGCGGTTTGTGCTTTCCGCCGGCGCGCCGACCTTGCTCAATATCTTCCTGATCACAGCCGCCCTGCTTGGGGACACGGCGCCGCAGACCGCGGTCTATGCCGCCTGGGCGGTGACCTTTGCCGGCATTGCCCAGGCCGCCTTGCTGTGGTGGGGCGTGACCCGTCAGGAAATCTCGCTCTCACTCGGCGTGCCGAAGATGACACCGGCCGTGCGCAAGATCATCGCGCTGGCCATTCCCGGCACGATCGCGGCCAGCGGCACCCAGATCAATATCATGGTCAGCCAGCTGTTGGCGAGTTTCGAGGAAGGCGCCAAGTCCTGGCTGTTCTATGCCGACCGCCTGTATCAGCTGCCGCTCGGCATAGTCGGCGTCGCGGTCGGGGTCGCCATCCTGCCGCGCCTCGCCCGCGCGGCCCGCTCCGATGATGGCAAGTCTGCCAATACGCTGATGGATGACGGCATAGGCCTCGCCATGGCCTTGACCCTGCCAGCCGCCATCGCCCTGATGGTTGCGCCCGCCTATCTGGTCGAAGGCCTGTATGCCCGCGGCGCGTTTACGCTGGAAGATGCCAGCCAGGCCGGCCTCGCGCTGGTCCATTATGGTTGGGGTGTGCCGGCATTTGTCCTGATCAAGGTCCTCGCACCCGGCTTTTTCGCGCGCGAGGACACCAAGACGCCAATGCGCTTTGTCCTGTTCACCGTGGCCTTGAACACCGTGCTCGGCGCCGGCCTTTTCTTCTGGTTCCGGTCGCAGGGCTGGGCCGGATTCCCCGGCCTCGCCATTGCCACCAGCATTGCCGCCTGGATGAATATGGCTTTGCTGTTCTTCGGCTTGCTGGCCCGAGGCTGGTACCGGCCCGGTCCGCGTCTGATCTCGCGCCTGCTCTCGGTGGCGCTGGCCAGCGGCGCGATGGGGGCCGCCCTGATCGCCCTGATGCAGCAGCGCGCCGTGCTGGAAAGCTGGATCGGGTTCAGCAAGTTCGTCGAGGTTCTGGTCTTCATTCTGATTGGCGCCGCCATCTATGGCATAGCCGCCCTCCTGTTCGGCGCGGTGCGGCTGAGCGATCTGAAAGGCATGACGCGCAAGTCCTCGGCTTGAATTGCCCACTAGCCAGTCCGCCAAAATCCGCTAAACCCCGCTGCCATGACGGAACAAGTGACCTATACCGGCCCGCAACGCATCCTCTCCGGCATTCAGCCGACGGGAAACCTTCACCTTGGCAATTATCTCGGCGCTCTGAAAAAGTTCACCGATTTGCAGGCCAAGGGTTGGGAAGGCCTGTATTGCGTCGTCGACCTGCACGCCATAACCTTTCCGCAAGACCCTCAGGCTCTGGCCGGGCAAACCCGGCAGATTGCGGCCGCTATGCTCGCCTCCGGCCTTGATCCGGATGACTCCACCATTTTCGTGCAATCCTCCGTACGGGCCCATTCCGAGCTCGCCTGGATCTTCAATTGCGTTGCCCGCATGGGCTGGCTCGAAAAGATGACCCAGTTCAAGGACAAGTCCGGCAAGGATACCGAACGCGTCAGTGTCGGCCTGTTCGATTATCCCGTCCTGCAAGCGGCTGACATCCTGATCTATAAAGCGACCCATGTCCCTGTCGGCGAGGATCAGAAACAGCATCTCGAACTGACCCGCAACATTGCCGCGCGGTTCAATCAGCAATTCAACGCGCCGGGCTTCTTCCCGCTGCCGGATGGTCTGATTGAAGGCCCTGGCGCGCGGATCATGAGCCTCAAGGACGGGACCAAGAAAATGTCCAAGTCCGACCCGGCCGAGAATTCGCGGATCAATCTGATCGACGATGCCGACACGATTGCCCGCAAGATCAAGAAGTCCAAGACCGACACGCTGGGCGATATGCCGGAAACCGTGGACCAGCTGGAAGGTCGTCCTGAAGTCGCCAATCTGGTCGGCATCTATGCCGCCCTGGCCGGGCAAAGCGATGAACAGATCCTGACCGAATATGGCGGCAAGGGCTTTGGTACATTCAAACCCGCCCTGGCTGACCTCGCCGTGGCGCAGCTATCGCCCATCACGCAAGAGATGCGGCGCCTGCTCGATGACCCGGCGGAGATTGATGTGGCCCTCGCCAAAGGCGCGGAAAAGGCCAATGCCCTGGCCGAACCGATCATCGAAGAGGTGCGACGGGTTGTGGGCTTCTGGCAGGTCTGATCCCGCGCTATATCAGCGGCGAAACGAAAAAGGATATTGCGATGTCTCGCTTCTTATTGGGCGCTGCAGCTTTGACTCTTGCGGCGGCGTGTTCGCCCTCTGATGCCCCCGCCCCGCCCGCCGCAGAAACCGGCCCGGTCCTGTCTTACACTGATGCCTTCGTGATGGAGCCGATTGGCGACCGTGACATCACTATGGGCGGCGTGACGGTCAGTGTTGAAGGCGGCGATGTCACCCTGACCAGCGCCAGCTCAACCAGTGTCGGCACAGTCGAACTGCACACGATGGCCATGGTCGATGGCAAGATGCAGATGCGCCAGGTCGAGGGCTTCGACATTGCTGATGGCGACAGCCTGGAGCTGAAGCGCGGCGGCAACCATCTGATGATGTTTGATGTCGGCACCGATGTGGTCGGCGGCGAGACGGTCGATATTACGCTGAATTTTGACGCCGATGGCGCGCCGATGACTCTGGTCGTCGAAGCCGATGTGCGCGTGGTTGGGGAGTAGACGATGGCAGATCTGACCCAGGAACAGCAGGATCGGCTCGACGCGGCGGCGTTTCGACGCCTGCTCTCGCATCTCGACCATCGCAAGGATGTTCAGAATATCGAGCTGATGATCCTCGCCGATTTCTGCCGCAACTGTCTCGGCGACTGGTATCGCGAAGCGGCGGAAGCTGAAGGGCTGGACATGTCGAAGGATGAG
>JBCCCT010000072.1:0-16059 GCA_039033355.1 Pseudomonadota bacterium
CTCTGGGGCCTGACCACGCCGTCGTTACGGCCGGTGCTGGATGTTCGCTATACGAAATGGCGCAAGGATCTTTACGGTCTGGGGGTGCAGCGCGGCCTGATCTTTGAAACCCTCCTGAGAACAGCCTTGGAGGCGGGCATTGATCTGGTGCTCGACACCCCCATTGACGGGGTCGACCTTGCTGACCCGGCTTTCTTTTCGAGTGATGACACACGCCTGGGCAAATGCGATCTTGCCATCTATGCGCATGGCGCCCGGTCAACGCTGACCCCGAAGGATCGCGGCGTCGATCTGCCTTACGGGGCGCTCTGGGCGACCTTGCCCTGGCCAGAGCAGGGTCCGTTCGATGTTACAGCGCTTGAACAGCGCTATCGCGATGCCAGCCAGATGACCGGCGTGATGCCCTCCGGGCGTCTATCGCCGGACGCGCCCGAGACCCTGACCTATTTCTGGTCCATTCGCACCGATCAGGAATCCGCCTGGCGCCATCAATCGCTGGACACATGGAAAGCCGAAGCCACGACCTTGTGGCCTGAGACGGAAATGCTGCTCGATCAGTTTGCCAGCCATGAGGATCTGACCTTTGCGCGCTATCGGCATCACACGGCGCGGGCGCCGATTGCCGGGCGCGGCTTTGCCCGGATTGGCGATGCCTGGCACGCCGCATCACCGCAATTGGGGCAGGGGGCCAATATGGCGCTGCTTGACGCCTGGGCGCTGGCACGCGCCGTGCGAGACTCCGATGATGTTCCCAACGCGCTGAAGAGCTATCTCAAGATGCGACAATACCATGTTCGGCTTTATCAGATCATGACCTGGATGTTCACACCGGTCTATCAGGGCGACAATCGCTTTCTGCCCTGGTTGCGCGACTGGCTGGCGGCGCCCTTGAGCCGGATCTGGCCGGCGCCGCCCCTGCTGACCGCGATGGTTGCCGGGGGCATCGGGTCACCGCTCAAGCGGCTCGGACTCGAAAATTCCTGACCCCGCGACAGGTTTGACAGGCGCGTTCGCGCTGGCACACTCCATCAGATAAAAGGAGGTGCGCATGGCCGAGCATGATCTGGTAATCCGAAACGGATTCGTGGTGGATGGCTCAGGCGCACCCGGGCGGGACGCTGACATTGCCATAAAGGATGGCCGCATCTCTGCTGTCGGCATGGTCACCAGCGCCGGTGCGGAAGAAATCGACGCCAAGGGCAAACTCGTGGCGCCAGGCTTTGTCGACATTCACACCCATTATGATGGCCAGGTGACCTGGGGCGATACGCTGTCGCCTTCCTCCAATCATGGCGTGACCACAGCCATTATGGGCAATTGCGGCGTTGGCTTCGCGCCCGTTCGGACGGTTGATCATGACCGCCTGATTCGATTGATGGAAGGGGTTGAGGATATTCCATTCCCGGTTCTGGCCGAAGGTCTGCCTTGGAATTGGGAGAGTTTCCCGGACTATCTCGACAGCCTGGAATCGCGCGCGTTCGATATCGACTTCGGCGCCCAGCTGCCGCACGCCGCCTTGCGCGTCTATGTCATGGGCGAGCGCGGCGCCAATCGTGAAGACGCGACGGAGGAAGACATCGCCGCCATGTCGGCCCTGGCGAAAGCGGCTGTGGAAGCAGGCGCGCTCGGCTTTTCCACCTCGCGGACCCTGAACCATCGCACGTCGGACGGCCAACCGACCCCGACGCTGACAGCCTCGGAGCAGGAACTGACGGGTATTGCCATGGCGCTTGGCGAGGCTGGCAAAGGCGTCCTTCAATTCGTCTCTGATTTCAACGACCCGGAAAAAGAAGCCGCAATGCTGCGCCGGATCGTTGAGAGATCCGGACGCCCGCTCTCAGTTTCACTGGCGCAAGCAGATGTTGCGCCAGAAGGTTGGAAGCACTTGCTCGGCGCGATTGAGTCGGCTGCGTCGGAGGGTCTGGATATGCGGGCACAGGTCGGGCCGCGTCCGGTCGGGTTATTGCTCGGGCTGGAACTCACGCTCAATCCATTCTCTGGTCATCCGGTCTATCAGACGATTGCGCAGGAGCCGTTTGCGGCGCGCCTCGCTGCCTTGCGTGATCCGGCATTTCGGGAGCGCCTTTTGAACGATGAGCCAGATGCGGACAATCCGTTCGTGAAATCCATCTTGCGGAGCTTCGGCAAGATGTTCGTGCTCGGCGACCCGCCAGACTATGAGCCAACAGCCGACAAGACGGTCGCCGCGATCGCTGCGGCGTGCGGCACATCGCCTGAGGCGGTGGCCCTGGACCTGATGCTCGCGGACGAGGGGCGCGGCATGCTCTATCTGCCATTCCTGAACTATGCACAGGGCAGTCTCGATCCGGTCAAGGCGATGCTGGAAAGCCCGGCCAGCCTGCCAGGTCTTTCTGATGGCGGCGCGCATGTCGGCATGATTTGCGATGGCTCTTTCCCGACCACACTCCTGACCCATTGGGCCAGAGATCGTTCGCGCGGAGACAAATTACCGCTGGAATTCCTGATCAAGCGACAGTGCCACGACACCGCGGCCTGGGTCGGTCTGAAGGATCGCGGTCTGCTCAAACCGGGCTATCGCGCCGATCTCAACATCATCGATTTTGATGGCCTGACCTTGCACACGCCGCACATTGTGCATGACCTGCCCGCGGGCGGTCGCCGCTTGATGCAGGAAGCGGACGGCTATGATGCGACTTTGGTGGCCGGCCAGGTCATCCAGCGTCATGGGGAAGCGACGGGGGCGAAACCCGGGCGTCTGGTCCGTGGGGCGCGGGCGGCTTAGCCGGCCTGTTCCAGAGCTTCCCGGCGTTTCTCAGCGGCGGATTTCTTGACGCTTTCGGAACGCAATTGACCGCATGCCGCAAATATATCGCGGCCGCGCGGCGTGCGGATGGGACTGGCATAGCCGGCCCGATTGACCACTTCGGCAAAGGCTTCAATCGTTTCCCAGTCAGAACACTCATAAGGCGAACCCGGCCAGGGATTGAATGGGATCAGATTGATCTTGGCCGGGACACCGCGCAGCAATTTCACGAGGTCGCGGGCCTCGGCGAGGCTGTCATTGACGCCTTTCAGCATGACATATTCAAACGTCACGCGTTTGGAATTGCCAAGATCCGGATAGGCGCGAATGGCGTCGAACAGGGTCTGCAAATCATATTTGCGATTGATCGGGACGATCTCGTCACGCAGATCATCGCGCACAGCATGCAGCGAGATGGCCAGCATGGCGCCGGTGCGTTTGCCCAGTTCCGGGATTTTCGGAGCCACACCCGCGGTTGAGACCGTGATCCGACGACGGCCAATGGCGACACCATGCCCATCGCTGATCGTGTCGATCGCCTCAGCGACATTGTCGAGATTATACAGCGGCTCGCCCATGCCCATGAAGACAATATTGGTCAGGCGTCGGCCTTCCATACTGCTCGGCCATTCTTCGATCGCGTCGCGGGCGATCAGTATCTGGCTGACAATTTCCTGTGCCGTCAGATTGCGGACCAGTTTCTGTGTGCCGGTATAACAGAAGGTGCAGTTCAGGGTGCAGCCGACCTGGCTCGACACGCAAAGGGCGCCGGATTTGCTGACATCCGGAATGAACACGCTCTCGCCTTCGACCCCGGGCTGAAACCGGACCAGCCATTTCTGCGTGCCATCAACCGAGACCTGATGATCGGCAATCTCCGGACGGTCGAGATGATAGGACTCGACCAGTTTCTCGCGCAGATCCTTGGCGACATCGGTCATCGCCATGAAATCCTGACAGCCCATATGATGTGCCCAGCGGCGGATCTGTTTGGCGCGCATACCGGCTTTCCTGGCGGGCAGACCGAGCGCTTCCATCTCGGCTTTCAGCGCAGGCAGAGACAATCCAGCCAGGGCTTTTGACGCTGGAGGGGAGTCAGGTTTCCGAGAAAGATCGAGCTCGATTTTCATGCCGCGCCTATATCAGAGGATGAAATGAAATGCACCCGCCAGGCGGCAGCCCGGCGGGTGCAAATGTGCAGGAATCATGCGGCTTTAGTTGAACACGCCGACATCATGACCCGATTTCGGATCCGGGCCATACTTGTTCGGTCCGGTCGTCCCCGGCATCGCGAACCAGATATACTGAGCAATGACAGCGAGAAACCCGATCAACGGGATCAGTCCCACGAGCATGAAGACCAGGACAAGCCATCCGGTCTGATCGAGGTCGTGAAACCGGCGAACGGCCAGAGCGATACTTGGTACCAGAATGGCCAGAAAATACAGTCCAAGCACGGCGCCGAGCAGCATTCCGATGACATTGAGATCGGCGAAACCGCCGCCAATCGCCCCGATGATGAAGCCTGCAACCAGGCCGATAATCAGATTGGCCAGCAGGATCCACCAATATTCAGCGCGCCGCGAGCGGCCCTCAAAATTCGTGTAATTCTTGAAGAAAAGCTCGATGGCTTCCATCATGCCCATAGCAAAGTCCCCTTTTTTTGAATTTGCTTCAGGCGCTTAGCTTACCCTGTTTTTCGCGTTTTGTGAATCGAATCCCCAATTGGCGCGCCATTTGGCGCCTAGATGAAGTCTACGCTGCGCGAAAATCTCGGGTCGGGGCCATAGGGATTGTTGCCCGCAGTGCCGCCGCCAAAGGCCATCCAGAAGAATTGAATAATCGATCCCAGCGATCCAATCGGGGGAATGACCCACAAGCCCATGAACAGCGCGACCAGCCAACCTGTATGACCCATATCGTGAAATCGGCGGATGCTGAGCGTGGTCCAGGGTACAATTGCAATCAGTGATGCCAGGGTCGCGAGCCCCAATATGATCATACCGCCATCGGAAACATTTTCCCCGTCAAACCGCTCAAAGCCACCTTCGGTCAAGATCACCGCGTAGACGACCAGCACCCAAAACAGCACGTTGATGATCGTCATCCAGAGATATTCAGACCGCCGCGAGCGGCCCTGAACGTCGAAACAGCGCATAAAAAATGATGAAACAGCAGAAATAGGGCTCATAGCAATATCCTTCCCAAAAGGCTCAATTCGAGTCCCCTTGATGAAGGTGTGATGCTCTGTGGTGCGGCCGTTTTCGGCTCTTGTCAGGCGGCGACCGTGCTGCGCGCGGACGCGTCCCGTTCAAAGGCGCCGCGCATGTCGCGAGACGGCTTGATGACTGGATTAATACCCTCAATCTGTTCCGAGGGCGCGGCGAAAAGATAACCCCCCGGCAAGAGCTGGCGAGACAGATGGGTCAACACATCGGATTGCGCCGATTTGGCGAGATCACTGATCACATGCGTGCAGATGATCAGATCGAACGCGCCGAGATCCTGGGCTGGATGCAGCAAATTATGCCGCCGGAAGGTGACGCTGTCGCGCAGATCCTTGTTAATCGTCCAGTCGCCTGAATTCTCCCGGGTGAAATTGGTCATCAGGCGATGAATGGACAGGCCTTTCTGGACCTCGAAATGTCCGTACGTGCCCTGATTGGCGGTCTCGATACAATCGGTGGAGATATCCGTGCCGATCAGATCAATATCGGCGCTCGCCAAAGGCGATCCGACTTCTTCGCGCAACCGCATGGCCAGTGACCAGACTTCCTGACCGGTCGAGACGCCCGCACACCAGACGCGCAAACGGCCATTCTTGGACTGTTTCAGGCGATGCGGCAGGGCATTTCCGACAATTTGCGCCAATTGCTCGCGCTCGCGGAAAAAATGCGTGCGTTTGCTGGTCAGCGCGGCGGCGATTTCCTGCTCAAACCGCTGATTTGGGCGGGCTTTCAGGCAATGAACGAGATCATCCAGCGTGGCAAAGCTCTCGCGCCTGGAAATATTGCTCAGACGGGCTTCCATCAAATAGGATTTGGAAGCCGGAATGTGTTGCCCGGTCGTTCGCAGTGCCAAATCAGCAAGTTCGTTAAAAGTGCTCTCTTGCATTCTGCTTTCGACCCGCAATTCCCGTAAAAGTTTACGCTAATCGCTATTTTGTTAATTTTTCGCTTCAGACAAGGCCGACTTCAGCGAATTTACTTTCAACGATTTCAGCGTCGAAAGGCTTCATAATATACTCATTTGCGCCAGCCCGAATGGCTTCGCTAATGTGCTCTGAGTCGTTTTCGTTGGTGCAGAATACCACAATTGGCTCTTTTCCGCGATCTTCGCGGCGCAAGGCGCGCAAAAAGTCGAGCCCGTTCATGACGGGCATGTTCCAGTCGAGCAGGATCGCATCCGGCATATCCTTGCGGCACAATTCCAGCGCTTCCGCCCCATGTGCGGCCTCGGACACGGTAAATGAGAGGTCTTTGACAATGCGTCCGGCCACGGTGCGGACCACTCTGGAATCATCGACAATCAAACAGTGTTTCATAGCCACCCCGTCACGCAAATGCGTGAGTAAAATCTGTGGTTGAGTTGAAAGAGTATGGGCGATTGTTGCTTAACAGCGCTTTAACCCTCTGCGCGCAGGCCGCTGGCCAGGAAGGTGACTTGCTCCTCTTCCGCCGTCGCAGAGATATCGCCGGCCAGATCACTGGCGACCATTTTCGCGAAAAGCGGTTGAATTGTGCGGGCCGACCAGCCTTCTTCAGGCGTTTCGCCAGCCAGTGCAGACTGGGTGAAGTCCGACAGGCGCGCCTTCGGCCCTTTGGCGATGGCGGCAATGCTCAGCCCGTCGCCTTCATTGCGGACCTGCAGCCTGACAACGCCGCCGCGGGGAATGGCGGCGGTTGCCATGATGACCAGATTCATCAGGACACGAGCATGACCGCAACTGAAATGATCGGTCTCAATATCCCATTCAATGCTTGGTTTGTGGCTCTTCATAAAGCCTTCGACGATCGACCGCACATCGTGCCGGTCGGCGGCGGTGTCGGACAGGCCGGCAGAGCCGAACGCATAGCGCAGCAATTGAATGCGTGCGCCAGCAGACTCGGCGCCATTGTGCAACAATTGCTCGGCCTGGGCTTTCATATCGGCATCGCCGGGCTCTTCGAGCAGCTCGAGCGCCGAATTCACCGACGCGACCGGTGAGATCAGATCATGGCAAATACGCGATGCAATAAAGGCCGCGAGGCGGGAAGGTTCGATCATAGGTCAGCCCTGAAAAAGTGATTCGCGCTTTTGTAGCCGATTCGTCGCGATTTGACGTGTCTAATCGTTCAGGTCTTCAGGTCGATCAATGTCGTCAAACCCTTCGCGGGCGCTCTTGAAAAGCAGGAAAAACAAACCGCCGGCCAGGGCCAGGCTGAGCGCTACGCCAAGTCCGTAGGCGATCCAGCCATGCATCGTCATGTTGACGCCGAGATCGGCCCAAATGGTCGAAACTCCCCAAATGGTGAAAGCCAGGCCCAGAATGGCGGCAATGATCAGCAATACAGTCGACTTCATGCTTTCGACCTAGAGGGGTGGCTGTGAAAGTCCACATACAAATGATTGAGGCGGCAAATCCAGCAGCCACGGGCCGCGCACAGGCATTAATCATGACGGAAATGAAACCTCAAAATTCGCCTGAATTCCTTGCGTCGGACGGGAACTGGTTATTAAGTCTTTAACGGCACAATTCTTGAAAGCGTTTCACCAGAAGGCTGTAGAAACAGTGCGCTGCTCAGACAGCGACTTGGGAGTAAGACAACGTGTTAAAGACTCTGTCAGAAGGTAAACGCCATATGGTCGCGGCAGGACTGGTTGTGGGCCTGGTGGCCACAGCGATCATTTCAGTCAGCCAGCAAACCAGTGAACAAGACGCCCCGGAACCGGAAATGGTCGAAACGGCCAGCCTGGCCTCGATTGCGATCGGGCCTGAGGATTTTGGTGTCTCCGATCCGCTGGATGTCCGCCCGACCAAATTGAAACGCCGCGAAACACTTTCCGATGTGATCAAACGCCTCGATTTGCCCGGCAATGACGGCCATCGCGCGCTGTTGAGCCTGACCAGCAATGATCTACTTGATGCGCGCCGGGTGCGCCCGGGCCTGGAAGTGACGGCGCATGTCGCTGGTGATTCCCTGAATGCGCTCAGCATCAAGCTTGAAGAAGGCCGCCGCCTTTTGGCCAAACGGACAGCATCTGGCGATTATCAGGCCATGGCCCTGGATGCCCGTCTGATTGCCCGTCCGATGACCGTGCGCGGCAGCATCAAGACCAGCCTCTACCAGGACGCGCAGGCGCTTGGCGCCGAGGACCAGCAAGTCGTCGATTTCGCTCAGGTCTTTGCCTATGATCTGGACTTCCAGCGTGAAGTGCACCCGGGCGACAAGTTTGAACTCGTCTTCGACGTGATGACGGATGAGCGCGGCAAGGTGATCCGCCGGGGCGACGTGATTTATGCGGCGCTGAACGGGAAAGCCGTGGACAAGTCTTTCTATCGCTACACGACTCCGGATGAGGACGTGACGGACTATTTCCAGGCCAATGGCGAAAGCTCGACCAAGTTCCTGATGAAAACGCCGATCAATGGCGCGCGCCTATCGTCTCGTTTCGGCAAGCGGCGTCACCCGATCAGCGGCTATACCCGCCTGCACAAGGGCACTGATTTTGCTGCGCCGACCGGCACGCCAATCTATGCGGCGGGCAATGGTGTGGTCGAACGCGCCAGCCGTTATGGCGGTTATGGCCATTATATCCGCATCCGCCATGCCAAGGGCTATAAGACCGCCTATGCTCACTTGTCGCGCTATGCTCGCGGGGTGAAGAGCGGCCGGCGTGTGAAACAGGGTCAGATTATCGGTTATGTCGGCTCCACCGGTGCATCGACCGGACCGCACCTGCATTATGAAGTCTACAAGAACGGCAAGGCGGTCGACGTCATGCGCCTGAAACTGCCAACCGGTCGCAAGCTGGCCATGGACCCAGACGTGTTCGAAGCCTTCGCTGTTGAACGGGACCGGATTGATGCCATTCGCAGCGACGAGCGAACATTGCCCGAATTCGTCGTGGCGACTGTCGGGGCGCCACCTGCGCCGTAACCTCACGACTTATCTTACAAGAAACCCCCGCCCGAACATTCGAGCGGGGGTTTTGTTTAAGCATGGCTGGATCAGTTCAGAACCGCAGCGCCCTTGGCGAAATCGTTCGGGACGCCATTAATCGTCAGACTGTCCGCCTCGGCATCGACCTTGATGTCTTCGCCATCATGGATGCGACCTTCCAGCAGCAGACGCGCGAGCGGGTCCTGTAGCTCCTTCTGGATCACCCGTTTTAGCGGACGTGCGCCATAGACCGGGTCATAGCCGCGATCGGCCAGCCAGTTGCGGGCCGCTTCTGACAGCGTGATGGTCATCTTGCGATCTTTCAGCAGGCCGCCCAGGCGGGCCATCTGAATGTCGACAATATGATCGATCTCGCCGCGTCCAAGGCGCTGGAAGAAGACCGTCTCATCAATCCGGTTGATGAATTCGGGGCGGAAATGCGCCCGAATGGCAGTCGAGACGGCCTCGCGCTGGCCGGGACTCAATTCGCCTTCATCGCCGCTGGCAATGGCTTCCGCGCCCAGGTTGGAGGTCATGATCACGACCGTGTTCTTGAAGTCCACGGTACGCCCCTGACCATCGGTCAGGCGGCCGTCATCGAGGACCTGAAGCAGCGTGTTGAACAGATCCGGATGCGCCTTTTCGACCTCGTCAAACAGCACGACCTGATAGGGCCGGCGTCGCACCGCTTCGGTCAGGACGCCACCTTCATCATAGCCGACATAACCAGGCGGGGCGCCGATGAGCCGGGCCACGGAATGCTTCTCCTGGAATTCAGACATGTCGAGCCGCAGCACGGCGCTGTCATCGTCAAACAGGAATTCGGCCAGGGCCTTGGTCAGCTCGGTCTTGCCGACACCCGTCGGACCAACGAACAGGAAGGAGCCGATCGGGCGATTAGGGTCCTGCAATCCCGCCCGGGCGCGTCGCACCGCATTCGAGACCGCTTGCAAGGCATCTTCCTGGCCGACCACGCGGGCCCGCAAGGCATCTTCCATGCGGAGCAGCTTTTCGCGCTCGCCTTCCAGCATCTTGTCGACGGGAATGCCGGTCCATTTGCTGACTACGCCGGCGATATGATCCGGACGGACGACTTCGGAGACCAGGCCTTCATTGGCGCTTGCCTCCTCGCTGCCTTCAACATCCGAGATCCGTTTCTCGAGATCAGGAATGGTTGAGAATTTCAGCTCGGACGCTTTTTGCAAATCGCCGACGCGCTGGGCTTCCGCCATTTCGGCATAGGCGCGATCAAGCTCTTCCTTGGCGGAGGCCGCGCCTTTTAGCTTGTCTTTCTCAGCCGCCCAGGCGGTCGTCAGCTCATCGGACTGGGTTTGCAATTCGCCAATTTCGCCTTCAATCGTTTTCAGGCGTTCCTTGGACGCGTCATCTTTTTCCTTTTTCAGCGCCTCTGCTTCGATCTTCAACTGCAACAGGCGGCGATCAATCTCGTCCAGTTCTTCCGGCTTTGAGTCGACTTGCATGCGCAAGCGCGAAGCCGCCTCGTCCATCAGGTCGATCGCCTTGTCCGGCAGGAACCGGTCCGTGATATAGCGATTTGAGAGCGTGGCCGCTGAGACAATCGCGCTGTCGCTGACGCGGACGCCATGATGCGCTTCATACCGCCCTTTCAGGCCGCGCAAGATGGAAATCGTGTCCTCGACGGTTGGCTCATCAATATAGACGGCCATGAAGCGTCGGGCCAAAGCCGCGTCGCCTTCGACATATTTGCGATACTCGTCCAGGGTCGTGGCGCCGAGACAGTGCAGCTCGCCGCGTGCCAGAGCCGGCTTGATCAGGTTGGACGCATCCATCGCGCCATCTGTCTTGCCGGCGCCGACCAGGGTGTGCATTTCGTCAATGAACAGAACAATGCCGCCTTCGGCCTGTTCGACTTCTTTCAGGACCGCTTTCAAACGCTCCTCGAACTCGCCGCGAAATTTCGCACCGGCAATCAGGGCACCCATATCGAGGGCGAGCAGGCGCTTGTCTTTCAGGCTTTCCGGGACATCGCCATTAACGATGCGCAGGGCCAGGCCTTCGGCAATCGCTGTCTTGCCGACGCCAGGCTCACCAATCAGGACCGGATTATTCTTGGTCCGGCGGGACAAGACCTGGATGGCGCGGCGAATTTCCTCATCGCGGCCAATCACTGGATCCAGTTTGCCGGAGCGCGCATCCTTGGTCAGGTCGCGCGTATATTTCTTCAAGGCTTCGTAGCCTTCTTCGGCATTGGCACTGTCGGCGGTCCGGCCCTGGCGAAGTTGGGTCACGGCAGACTCCAGCTGGTTGCTGGTGACCCCCGCTGAGGTCAGGGCTTCAGCGGCCTTTGATTTTTTCAAACCGGCCAGGGCGATCAGCATCCGCTCGACCGTGATAAAACTGTCGCCGGCTTTCTTGGCGCCGGCTTCGGCGTCAGCGAACAGTTTGGCTGTGCTCTGATCGAGGCGCAGCCCGCCTTGTCCGCCTGAGACTTTCGGAATGGCGCGCAAGGCATCATCCAGGGCCTGGATGACGCGCTCCGGCTGGCCACCAGCCGCGCGGATCAGATTGACCGCAAGCTGGTCGCGATCCTCAAGCATGGCCTTGAGAATGTGTTCGGGCAGGAAGAGCTGGTTGGAATTGGCGAGCGCTGCGGTCTGGGCGGCTTGCAGGACGCTTTGCGCGCGCTCTGTATAGGTATCGAAATTCATTTCGCATCCCCTTTCAAAGGCAGATATCCACCGCTTGTCGTATCGTGCGGCGAAGGGTTTTTCGGTCTGGGCCCCGCTCAGCGGCAACCCGTCTGATCTGCATGTGGGAATGCAAAAACGGGTTCGCAAGGCGTGACTTGCAAACCCGTTTCTTCTGGGAGGAAGTGGCGTCTTAAGTGGCGGGGATCAGACCCGCCTTTTCCGGATCGCCGACTATCTTGGTCAAGGTCTTGCGCAGCTTGTTCAGGGCCTGATGTTCGATCTGGCGCACGCGCTCCTTGGAGATGCCGAGGCGTTTGCCCAGGACTTCCAGGGTGACGCTGTCATCGGTCAGGCGGCGCTCGGAAATGATCAGCGTCTCGCGTTCATTCAGAACTTCAAGCGCTTGTGCAATCCATTCCTTCCGCTTGGCATTGTCGCGCTCTTCCATGACCACCTGGTCAGGCGTCGCGCTTTCATCCGGGAGGAGGTCCTGCCATTGGGCATCGCCATCCGTCGCGAGCGGGGCGTTCAGCGAGCGGTCCGAGGCCGACAGGCGCGAGGCCATGGTTTCGACATCCCGTTCCGGGACGCCAAGGTGTTCGGACACCCATTTCTTGTTCTCAGCCGTCATGATCGCATCGCCCGTATCATCAATCTTGGCGCGCAGGCGGCGGAGATTGAAGAAGAGCGATTTTTGCGCCGCGGTCGTTCCCGTTCGGACGATCGACCAGTTGCGCAGGACATAATCCTGGATCGAGGACCGGATCCACCAGGCGGCATAAGTCGAGAAGCGGACTGCGCGCGCGGGCTCGAACCGGGCCGCGGCCTGCATCAGGCCGACATTGCCTTCCTGCACTAGATCGGCCAGTGGCAAGCCATAATGGCGGAATTTCGAAGCCATGGAGATGACCAGGCGCATATAGGCGGTGGTCAATTCATGCAGGGCGCGTTCATCATCATGATCGCGCCATCGTCGGGCCAGGTTTAACTCATGCTCAGCTTCCAGCATCGGCGCTTTCATCGCCTTGCGGACGAAACTGCGATCCGGGTTTCCACTATTCTGGCTCGTGGTCGTCATTCTGCCTCCCATACCCGTTAAGGGTGTGTTCATGACTGTTTACGAGTGGTTTCGATTAGTGGATCAAAAAAATTCTTGAAAAATTTTCGTGCGCGCTAAAAAGAATGACCCCGCCAAACGGGGAATGTTTGACGGGGTCTACAGAACCTCGCAGCTTGGGTGGGGGGACGCATGCGGAGGCCTGCAAGCCAATTTGATTTTTACGGGGTCTAAGGCGGGATCAGGCGCCGCCATTCTCTTCGACAGTGACCGGGCCATGATCATCAACATGGTCACCATGCACGTAATGCAAGTGGCCATCATGGACATAGTCAAAATGGTCGCCGTGCGGCACCATCATATGGCCATCTCCCGCGCCATGCATATGATCGGCATGAAGTTCAGGCGCCATGGGCGCTTCACCAGCCGGGTTGAGCTCGGTCACTTCCAGCACATGTTCGTCGACATGCCCCTCATGCACGAAGTGTAGATGGCCATCATGCAGATAGTCCCAGTGATCGACATGCCAGACTTTCGCGTGGCCGCAATCGTCACCGTGCACGTGCGTGTGGTCGCCGTGAATCTCGGCCTCATGCGTTTCCGTGACGACGGCACAGGCGCCAAGGACCGCGAAAACCGCTCCGAAAAGGACAATACTGCGCATGACAAACTCCCAACTCCGTTCGGACTGAGTCGTATCATACGCTAGATTGCAAATCTATAAGTCACTGTATTTATTGCATTTTCTGTTTCGTTATAACATAACGATGGAAGCTCCGCTAAAAAGCTGAACCGCCTCAAGGCGTTGCATAGAGTTCAATCTGACCCAGCTCCAAGGCGTAAGCCGTATCGCCGAGTTCATTCTCTGTTTTTTCAGTCGAGAGCGTGCCTTCGATCCAGTATGGCACCCAGATATCCTTGATCTGAACGGCTGGTTCGGCGCGGATGAAGATGATCTGATTGGGCGGCGGTGGCGGCGTATGAATGCAGGCGCCCATATAAGGCACGAACAGGAACTCTTTCTGCCGATTGTTTGAGTTGAAATCGAACGGTACGACATAGCCGGGGATTCGAACAAGCTCCCCGTCCAGCTCCTCAACAGTATCAAACGTGCCGAGTTGCGGCATGTAATCGAATTCTGACCCTTCCGCGATCGCAGCATAAGGATCTGCGGCGTCGGCCAGCGTTGTGGTATTCGCCGCATAGCGCTTTTCCAGCATGGCGTAGAATTCCTCATACTGTCGGATGAGTTCCTCTTCGCTGCCTTCTGGCATCAGGTCTTCCCACATGATTTGCAGGGGTTCGCCCTCTTTGACGCCCCAATAGACGGTTTGCTTCGGTTTGGCGGAGGTCGTGTTGGCGTCAATCTCGGCCGCGGCCTGTTCCGCCTGGGTCATTCGTTCGAATTCCACCGTCTCTGCGCCTTCAGGCAGGGGTGGCGGCAGATCGCTCGGGGCAGAATCGTCCTGGGTCGCGCCACACGCCGACAGGGCGAGTGCCAAACTCGTAATGACAATTCGAGTCAGAATAGGGGCCTTCGGGGTCATCGTCAGTCACATATACCTGTTGCGCGCTTAGCTTTGGTAAATGTCGTCATAGGCCGGAAAAATGTCTTTTTCCGTACATCCTTCCAATACCAGAACCAGACGCGTTTCGCCGGTTTCTTCAATTGCAGGTGAGCGATGCCGCAATTCAGGCGCCCGCGCGGCTGGCCACTGTTTGCCTTTCAGCAATACAGGCAACCCTGTCGAAATGGTTTGCAGGCCTGATGCCGTCTCGGGGGCGAGACCCAGCACAGAGCCGGGACCGCGATAAGTGCAAATCAATCGGGCGACCACATTGTCGATATGCAGTTTCGAACAGGCATTGTCATAGACGGGCTCAAGCCGCAGCCTGACCAGGTCTGTGCGGACAAGGCCGGACACCAAATGCGCCAGGCGCTCGGCATCCTCGCACAACCAGTTCAGTGCGGGTGACGCGGATACCCCCTTGGTCCCGAACAGATCTTCCATGCAAGCGGCGGCCTGGCTCGACGGCAGGACGAAGCGCCCGGATGGGAGCGATCGCGCCGGAAAAGCGTTCAGCCAGTCTTGCACTTTAATCGGCATGCTGCGGTTCCAGATCACAGCATCGACCTCGGGCGTAAGGGCGGCGCACATATCGTCCGGCTCGCGGACATAGACGACTGGCAGCGTGTCCGCTTTAGCCGTTTCGAGCGCGCTGGGAGGAAAGACAGTGTCTGGCATGTCGGCCATTCCGATTCGTTCAAGTTTTTTAGTCTTTTGCCCTTGCCAGTCCCGTCTGTCGACTTAAATGTTATGTTATAAAGTCACCTCAAGGGCGAGTCATGACCAGTGTCCCAATCACTGAATTCTGGCTGAACTTATCTCAACGCCGCCGTCAGCGCTTTTGCGACGGTGAGGCCACTTCGCGGTGGTCGCGAGTCTCGCTCGAACCCTGATCCAACCGAATTGGTCTGCACTTCTCCCAAGTTTCGTGCGGCCAAGACATAAACGCCTGTCTTCCAGCAGACGTGAATGTCACTCCCAAGGCGAGGGCCTCCAAGGCCCTCGCCAACCAATCTCTCAAAAGGAATTTTACGATGAAACCAAGCATGAAAGCCGTTATGGGTGGCTTTGCCGGTCTGGCGCTGGCGGCCTGTGCTTCAACCGCTGTGGCTGACAATTCAGAGGCTGGCATCAGCGAAGCCGACGTGGTTGCGGCCCAGACTGAATGGGGCAATGGCATCGTTGCCATCGCTGCAGTTCATAGCGAAGGCGGTGATTACGCGGCGCGGGCGACAGAGCATATCAACACGCTCTACGCCTATGGCGACACGGCGGTTATGTTCAAGCCAACCCTGGCCGCCGATGACCAGTTCCGCGAAACGTTCGATGAGGCACTGTCCTACTTTATCGGCACAGAAGGCACCGAAGATAGCGGTTTTGCGATCAAGGGCTGGACCAATGTGCGTTGGGAAAGCAATGGCATCTATACCAGCGGCGATTCCGCCACAGCGATGGGGAATTACTATTTCACCGGGCCAGATGGCAGCGAAACCAAGGTCGAATATTCCTTTGGATATGTGCTGGATGAGGCCGGTGATCTGAAGATCAATCTGCACCATTCATCCTTGCCTTATTCTGCAGGATAATTGGCGTTAAGGAACAGGCCGCATCTGGCGGCCTGTTCTAATTTCTGAATGTGAAGACCGAATTGGCGCGCCGGATCTGACAAAATGACGACCAGGCCATGCGAGAGTCGCTCATCCCCGCGCAGGCGGGGATCTGGTGCGGCGAGTCCCGGTCTTGATGGCCTGAGATCCCCGCCTGCGCGGGGATGCACGGGTTTTGAACCCGACCGGGTTCAGGATGCGCTTATCTTCAAGGTCATGATCATTCA
>JBCCCT010000073.1:0-15906 GCA_039033355.1 Pseudomonadota bacterium
AACGAGCCGCGTTATGCGTCTCTGCCAAACATCATGAAGGCCAAGAAAAAGCCGATCGATATGAAAGAGCCAGGCGATTATGGCGTCGACATTTCACCGCGCCTGACCGTGGTCAAAGTCACCGAGCCACCGGTTCGTGAGGCGGGCGAAAAAGTCGAAGATGTCGCCACTCTGGTTGAGAAACTCAAAACCGCGGGAGCTGTATAATGGCTGTTCTGGTAATTGCAGATCATGACAATGCGTCCCTGAGCGACGCGACCGCAAAAACCGTCACTGCGGCCAAGACCTTTGGCGGCGATGTTGATGTCCTCGTGGCTGGCAAGGGCGCTGGCGATGTCGCCGCAGCCGCGGCTGGCATTGAGGGCGTCCGCAAGGTGCTGCACGCGGATGGCGACGCTTACGAAAAGCAACTGGCAGAAGCCATGGAAGCGCTGATCGTACCGATGATGGATGGCTATGATGCGGTCTTCGCGCCCGCCACGACAATGGGCAAAAACGTGACGCCGCGCATCGCGGCCAAGCTCGATGTGATGCAGCTGTCTGACATTATCGGCATTGAAGGTCAGGACACGTTCGTGCGTCCGATCTATGCCGGTAACGCAATCATGACCGTGACCTCGTCTGACGCCAAGAAAGTCGTCACCGTTCGCGGTACAGCGTTTGAAGCTGCCGGCGCTGGTGGCTCGGCTGCAGTTGAGACCGTGGACGCCCCAGGCGGCCCGTTCAAGTCGACCTTCGTGTCTGAGGAGATTGTCGCCAGCGATCGTCCGGAACTGACCGCGGCCAAGCGGATCGTTTCCGGTGGCCGCGCGCTCGGCTCTGCGGAAGAGTTTGAGCGTCTGATGAACCCGCTGGCTGACAAGCTTGGCGCCGCCGTTGGCGCGTCTCGCGCCGCCGTTGATGCGGGCTATGCCCCGAACGATTATCAAGTCGGCCAGACCGGCAAGATCGTTGCGCCAGAGCTTTATATCGCGGTCGGTATTTCCGGCGCGATCCAGCACCTGGCCGGGATGAAAGACTCCAAGATCATTGTCGCCATCAACAAGGATGAGGAAGCGCCCATCTTCCAAGTTGCTGATTATGGCCTGGTCGCAGACTTGTTTAACGCGGTTCCGGAACTCACCGACGCGCTTTAAGCCTTCGTCGTTACGAAAGAAAAAACCCGGCCTGAACAAGGCTGGGTTTTTTTGAACTCCGATGGCGACCGCAACGGGTAAGCCAATCCAGGCTTTTCCTTCAGCGAAACAGGACTAAACTTCTGTGAAATGGGAGCCCGCACATGCGCAACGAGATCGCCAAACACCTGGATCATGACCCAGACTTTGAGTGGCGCGGGCAGAGTGTCACGCGGATCGAGAATCTGTCCGATATCGTTTTCGCCCTGGCGCTGGGTATGATGCTGTTTGGCGGCCCGCCGCCGCAGACCTTTTCACAATTGGTCCATTTTCTGATCTCGATCATTCCGGTGACAGCCAGCTTTGTGATCCTGTTGATGATGTGGAACGCGCACTTCGTGTTTTTCCGGCGCTATGCGCTGGCCGACAATCGGATCGTGCTGATCAATTCCGCGCTGCTCTTAATGGTGCTGTTCACCGCCTATCCGCTACGCTTCATCTTCGACAGTTTCTTCTGGTACGTGATCGGGTCGGCGACCGGCGACTATACGCAATTGCTGGAAACCGAAATGGACCTGCAAAACTCCGCCCGCAGCATGGCGATTTTCGGCGGCGGGTATGCGGTGATCTATACGCTGCTCAGCTTCATGTACGCGCATGCGGTGCACAAGGCGGACTCGATTGGCCTGTCGGACAAGGAAATCCTGATCACGCGCCAGACTGTGTGGATCTTCCGCGGTGAGGTGGCGATCGCGATCCTGTTAATCTTCGCGGCCTTGTTTACGCCGATGGGCCCCTTCGCCGGGGCCCTGATGTTCCTGAACTGGCCGAATGCCTATCTGATGTCTTATCTGGCGAAGAAGACCAGCCGAAAACCTGTGGCGAGCGTGCTGCACGCAGGGCCGGACGCCTAGGAACTGATATGCCCGACCACGCGCCGGCTGTGTGGATGCGTGCGGTGTTCGAACAAATAGATGCCCTGCCAGGTGCCGAGTGCCAGCCGACCATTGACGATCGGAATGGACAGCGAGGTCTGTAACAACGCGGCCTTGATGTGGGCCGGCATATCATCCGGACCTTCGGCGCGATGGACCAGATAGGCCATGCTCGGATCATCCGCGTCGGGGACCAGGCGCTCAAAAAAAGCCTGCAGATCCCGCTGCACATCCGGGTCGGCATTTTCCTGAATGACCAGAGAACAGGATGTGTGCTGACAGAACAGCGTCAGCAAGCCCGTGGCCACGCTCTGACCGCGCACAAAGTCCTGCACGCTCGCCGTGAATTCATACAGGCCGGGACCCGTGGTGGAGCATTCAAAAACCGTCTGCACATCACCCTCTCATGCGCATGAAAAAAAGCGGCCCGCAGGCCGCTTTCTTGATTTAGGTATCCAGGAAGCTGCGCAGCTTGCGGCTGCGGCTTGGATGTTTCAGCTTGCGCAAGGCTTTCGCTTCGATCTGGCGAATCCGTTCGCGCGTCACCGAGAATTGCTGACCAACTTCTTCCAGCGTGTGATCGGTATTCATACCAATCCCAAACCGCATCCGCAGGACCCGCTCCTCGCGCGGGGTCAGAGAGGCCAAGACGCGGGTCGTTGTCTCGCGCAGGTTGGACTGGATCGCGGCATCGACGGGCAGCAAGGCGGCCTTGTCTTCGATGAAGTCGCCAAGGTTGGAATC
Organism: Pseudomonadota bacterium; assembly: GCA_039033355.1. GTDB lineage: Bacteria > Pseudomonadota > Alphaproteobacteria > Caulobacterales > Hyphomonadaceae > Henriciella. The sequence continues at coordinate 2,795 of JBCCCT010000073.1, forward strand.
CTCGTCATCGCCAATTGGCGTTTCGAGCGAGATTGGCTCTTTGGCAATTTTCAGAACCTTGCGGATCTTCTCGAGTGGCAGACCGAGCTTCTCGGCCAGCTCTTCCGGCGTCGGCTCGCGGCCAATTTCGTGCAGCATCTGGCGCTGTGAGCGGACAATCTTGTTGATCGTCTCGATCATGTGCACCGGGATACGAATGGTCCGCGCCTGGTCGGCAATCGAGCGGGTAATGGCCTGACGGATCCACCAGGTCGCATAAGTCGAGAATTTATAGCCGCGGCGATATTCAAACTTATCCACCGCCTTCATCAGACCGATATTGCCTTCCTGAATCAGATCCAGGAATTGCAGGCCGCGATTGGTGTATTTCTTGGCGATTGAGATCACCAGACGGAGATTGGCCTCGACCATTTCCTTCTTGGCAATCCGGGCCTCGCGCTCGCCTTTCTGAACCCGCTGGACGATCTTGCGATAGTCATCAATCGGAATACCGATTTCCTGAGCGACCATCTGAATCTCGCCGCGAATGTCGGCAATCTTCTCGGTCTCGCGTTCGGTGAAGCGCTCCCACTTCTTGGACATGCCGGCCACGTCCTCGACCCAGTTCGGATCCAGTTCGCGGCCAAAATAATTCTTCAGGAATTCTGAGCGCGGCACACCATGCGCATCGGCCAGACGCATCAGTTGACCTTCCAGGCCCATCAGCTTTTTATTAATCGCATAAAGCTGTTCAACCAGCGCTTCGATCCGCGCATTGTTGATGTGCATCGTTTTGAGCTCATCAACAATGTTCTGCGAAATGCTGTCATAATTCTCCTGGTCTTTCGGGGTCAGACCCTTGGCCGCCAGGCGACGCGTGACCAGCTTTTCCTGCAGCTTGCGGAATTTGGCAAAGCCGCCGGCAATATCGTCCAGCTTGTCGAGTACGCCATCGCGCAGCTCGGCTTCCATGCCGGACATGGACATGGCGGCGCCTTCTTCCTCATCCTCGCGCTCTTCGCGGGCATGGCGTTCTTCGACGGTCTCGTTTTCGCGCGCTTCGGCTTCTTCCTCGTCGAGCTCGTCTTCTTCCGGCGCCGGATTTTCCGCGCCATAGGTCGCTTCGAGATCGATCAGGTCACGCAGCAGGATACGCTCATTTACCAGCTCGTCGCGCCAGACCATCATGGCTTCAAAGGTTAGCGGCGATTCACACAGGCCGCGGATCATCGCATCGCGGCCGGCTTCAATTCGCTTGGCAATCGCGATCTCGCCTTCACGGGACAGAAGTTCGACCGCGCCCATTTCGCGCAGATACATGCGGACCGGGTCATCGGTTCGGTCCGAGCCGCGGGCATTACCCTTCTTGGTGACAGCGCCAGTCGTACCGGTCGTGGCGACGGCGGTCGACTTGGCAGCGGCTTCGCCTTCTTCTTCACTGTCGACGACGGTGATGCCCTGCTCGGACAGCATGGCCATCGTGTCTTCGATCCGGTCCGAGGACAATTCATCCTCTGGCAGAACCTTGTTCAACTGCTCAAGCGTCACATAGCCTTTGGCTTTGGCGTCTTTGAGAAATTTCTTGACTTTGGTGTCACTGAGATCGAGGACCGGACGGTCTTCGGTATCTTCAAGTACTTCCGCTTTGGCTTTCGCCATGTATCGCTCCTGTCCGCTGCGCGCCATGTCGCAACATACAATTTCAATTCCGTAAAAGGACGATCAGCTCTGATCTGCCTTTTCTGCCGCCTCATTGAGACGCGCTGTCCGTGCCCTTCGCTCTGACACGAGTCGATGACGGTGACGCGCATCCTCTGGAGTGGCGAAAGCCTCTCCCGGATTACGGCCGGACCGATCCGTGCCATCTAGGCGTGCATACTGCTCCAGGGCGATTAGCCATTCCCGCTCCTCTGACCCGCCAAGGGGAATTTCTGGGATGTCGGGATAGTTTGTTAACAGTTCTGCAGCGCGCAATTTTCCAAGGCTCTCTAAATGGTTGCTGATGGCCGCGCGGTCAACACCTGATTCAGCAGTATTTTGGCTGATAAGCGCGTCCCGTATGGCCGAAACGTCGGGATCCGGAAATTCGGCCACCGCCAGCGCCTCAAAGCCAATCTCGGCCAGGTGGTGGTGGTCTACCGCCCGCACAACCAGGCCGAGCCCTCTCGTCTTGGCGGGTGGACCGCCGCGCAGGGCCGGAGCCACCACTTGGCCGCCACGCGCCGGCGGCCGTCCACCCCCGCGATTGGCCGATCGGATCTGCCAGAGATAGTCACGCATCCGGGCTTTCAATTCCCGCTCATAAGCGGATTTGACCGCGCCATTCTGGATCGCGCTGGCGGCCTGCATCAGACGCTGTTCAAGACCAGCCTGGCGTTCGGGTGTATCCACCGGCTCGAGATCCCGTTCGCGGCGCCACAGCACTTCGACCAAAGGAAGCGCCCCATCCAGCGCCTTGCCCATCGCGGCAGGACCATGCTCACGGATCAGATCATCCGGATCCATGCCATCGGAGAGCAGGCAGAAGAACACGCTTCGCCCCGGCTGCAGCCCGGGCAAGGCCCGTTCGATCGAGCGATAGGCGGCGCCCAGCCCCGCGCGGTCGCCATCGAAGCACAGAACCGGCTCCGGCCCGGCCCGCCAGAGCAGGCCAAGCTGGTCCTCGGTCAAAGCCGTGCCGAGCGGCGCCACGGCATGGGCAAAGCCGGCTTCGCTCATGGCGATCACGTCCATATAGCCTTCGCAGACGATCAGCCCGCCCTCTTCGGTGCTGCCAAAGGCTTCGCGGGCCGCCTTGTAGCGGTACAGCACGCGCGACTTGTGGAATAGCGGCGTGTCAGACGAGTTGAGATATTTCGGCTTGGCATCCGGCTGCAGACCGCGACCACCAAAGGCGATGACCTGCCCGCGCGGATCCTCGATCGGGAACATCAGCCGGCCACGGAAACGGTCATAGGGCTCCCCGCCCCCGTCTTTCTCGACCGCCAGGCCAGCCTCGACAATCTCGCTCATCGAAAAGCGTTTCGATTTCAAATGTTCAATCGTCTTGCGCCAGTCATCCGGCGAGAAGCCAAGGCGATACGGGCTCCAGCGATCGGGTCGCAATCCGCGATTTTCGAGATAGCGACGGGCCTCCGCCCCTTCCGGCGCGCGCAGACAGTCCTCGAAAAAGGTCGTCGCCGCTTCGCACACCGCATAGAGCCGCTGCCGGCGATCATACTGTTCCTGACTTTCCGGGGTCGCCTTTGGCAGCGTCATACCGGCTTCGTCGGCCAGTTTCTCAACGGCTTCCATGAAGGAGAGCCGTTCGGTCTCCATGACAAAGGAAATCACATCGCCGCCAATCCCGGAGGAGAAGCATTTGAAGATCTTCTTCTGGTCATTGACGTAGAAGCTTGGCGTTTTCTCATTCGTGAACGGCGACAGGCCGACCCATTCCTTGCCCTGCTTTTTCAGCTTCACTTTGCGGCCAATCACGTCTGAAGGCCGGATACGGGCTTTCAGCTCTTCGACGAAGCCGTCTGGAATGCGAATGGGGCCGCTCATGATTCGTATATAGCGCGTTGATGGCGCGGCGCGAAGCGCCAGGCTGGGATCAGGCGAAAAACCGCCATTTTGGTCAAATTTCATCGATCGATTCAACACTCCCCTAGGGCTGATGGCGTAAATTGGGCACAGGTGGAAAAATCAGTGACTCGAAGACCCGAACTCTATGACGTGCCGTCTGAGCGCGACTTTGCGGCCAGCATGCTGATGACCAGCCTGGTCATTCTGGTCATTGCTGTCGCAATTGCTGGCGTGACGACCTGGTTCACGACGCGTGCCTATGAGCCTCAAATCCATCATCAGGCCTTGCGCACGGCGATCATCCTGCCGCTGATCATTGTACCGCTCTGCACCGGCATTGTCGGGTACCAGTCTGTGCGCAATCACCGGCGCATGCTGGCGGTGTCCAAACTGGCGCGGACGGACGAAATGACCGGGCTCGCCAATCGCCGGGCCTTCATGCATGCCGCGACCGAAAAGTTCGACATGACGGATTTTGAATATTCCGGCCTGTCCGTGATGATCATTGACTTGGATCACTTCAAACAGGTGAATGATGTCCATGGCCATGATGCCGGCGATGAAGTGCTGATCCACGCGTCACAGCAAATTGTCGCCGCCTGTCCCGAAGACAGTCTGGTGGCCCGTCTGGGCGGTGAGGAATTTGCCGTCCTGATGCCGTATGAGACCGTCGCCGACCTGCATCAGCGCGCCGAGATTATCCGCGCCCGCGTCGCGTCGGAGCCATGCGACTATCAAGGCAAGACCATTCGCGTATCCGCCAGTCTTGGCGTCGGGATCGCACACCCACGCGACTCCGTCAGTTCCGTCCTGTCCCGCGCCGACAATGCGCTTTACGAGGCCAAGGATCAGGGCCGCAATCGATTCCAGGTCGCCGCTTAAGGCGTTTCTGCAACACTCTCTTCGCCACCGGCGGCAGGGCTTGTGTCTGCCTCGGCGAACCAGTCGGCCAACGCCTTGTACATCGCAAAACTCTGATCATCATGGGCCCGAACATAGCCTTCCGGCCAGGCGCTGGAGCGGGCGACGACAATGTCATTCTCGCGATCAATATAGAGCGTCTGACCATTGGCGCCGGACGCTGTGAACGTGCCGTCCGCATAGGTCCACCAGTGCCAGGCATAACCGCGATTGGGATTGGGATGCACTTCGCCCGGCAATATGTGCGCCTCATCAGAGACGGTCGCGCGATCAACCCAATCTGCGGGCAGGATCTGCTCGCCTTGCCATGTCCCGCCCTGTTCAATGAACAGGCCCAGCCGGGCCCAGTCGCGCAGCGCCGCGTTGAACATGGCGCCGCCCACTTCGGCCCCGGTTGAACCTGGATGGTCAATGATCCAGGCGCCGGAATGTTCCATGCCAAGCGGTCGCCACAGTTTCTGTTCCAGATAATCGGCAGCATTCATGCCGCTGACGCGGCGCACCAGTTCCAGCAAAACCTGGCTCTCCGCCGTATTGTAATTGAACACGGTGCCTGGCGCATGCTCGCGCTTATAGGCGATGGCGAGGTCAAAGGCCGGGGCCCGGCCCATCACGACACTCTTGGTCATGAATTCAATCGTATCGTCCAGCTTGCCTTCCCAGATGTCAGGGTCGTAGCGAATGCCGGATGACATTTGCAGCGCCTGCTTGATCGTCACGCCATCATAGGCCGTACCCGCAATCTCAGGCAGATATTTGACCAATTGATCATCGACACTGTCAATCAAGCCATCGGCCACGGCCACGCCCACCAGGGTCGACGTGATCGATTTGACCAGGGACCAGGTCGTGAACCGGGTGCCGGAATCAGCGCCGCGGCCATAGGATTCATGCACGATCTGACCCTCATGGATGATGATCAGACCGGACGTCTCCATGACCGTGTAGAGGTCGGCAAGCTCACGTGTTTCGCCTTCATAGGCATAAGTGAAGCCATCCAGTCGCCCCTCGACGCGCGGCAAGGGGGTGCTGTCCTCGGACGAGGCCACCAGGCGGGTTGGGTAAAGCTCGCTCGCATTCTGGAAGAAATAATCCTGGTCGCCTTCAAAGGCGGCGGCGCGGGCCAGAACATCGGTCGGCGGCGGCACAAAATTGTAATAGGTCACGCCGCCAATAACAGCGCCTGCGATCAGCGCCACGAGTGCAATGATAATTGACTTCATTCCGTCACCCTCCCGTTCGGTTGGGCGCAGCATGCTTCATTTCAGGGGGTTAGGTCTAGCCTATCGCGGCGCGAACAGCCTTGCTGGCCGGGCCACATTCGATCTGGCCAGGATATTTTTCACGCAAGGCGGACATGCAACGCCCGACATCCTTGAGCTTCTGAGCCCGCAATTCACGCACCACGGTCTCGGCGGCCACGTTGAGCGCGTCGCCCGCCAGAGGCTTGGGCAAGAAGTTGGCGATTACGTCCAGTTCTTCACGTTCACGCTCGGCGTCCACGACACGGCCAGCATCATCATATTGCTTGATTGACCGTTCGCGCAGGGCGACCATGGTTTCCAGCAATTCGAGTATGACTTCATCGTCGCAGCCGCCACATTCACCCCGGCTGCGCGCGATCACGTCGCGATCATCCATGGCGCATTTCACCAGGCGCAAAGTCTGCGCGACAACACCATTCGCATCGTCCGACTCGGCGTGGCCGAGCGCGGAATTTATGCGATTTCTTAGTGTGAGTTGGACGGTTTGATCCAATTGACCCATATGAACGCCTCAAAAAGCCGCTTTCTCCTCCGAAACCGCTTGACGGTTCCGGCCGCAGCACCCTATTTGCCACCCGTTTGCCTGAGAAACCGTTAAGGCAGCCGAGAGGACGTGAGTCCAGCGAAACAACGGAGGTAAGGGCATGAATGACAAAAATCAATCCGATTTCACCAGACAGGCGAGTGGCGCCCTGGCCCTTGCAGATGGCACGGTTTTCCTAGGAATCGGCGCCGGCACCGTCGGCACTGCCGTTGGCGAGCTTTGTTTCAATACAGCAATGACCGGATATCAGGAAATTCTGACCGATCCTTCATATGCTGAACAGGTGGTTTTGTTCACCTTTCCACATATCGGAAATGTCGGCGCAAACCCTGAAGATCATGAAGAATCCAGCGTAAACGCCGCCAAAGCGGCCGTCGGGACAGTGTTTCGCGATGCGATCACGCCGCCATCCAATTGGCGCGCCGAGGATCATTTTGATGCCTGGCTGGCAAAAAAGGGCATTGTCGGCCTGTCCGGCGTTGATACCCGCGCCCTGACTCGCCTGATACGCGAACAGGGCATGCAGAAATGTGCCATCCAATACGCTCCGGATGGCAATATCGACACGGACGCCCTGGTTCAGGCGGCCCGGGCCTGGCAAGGCCTGGAAGCGGCGGATCTGGCCGCAAATGTCGATGCAGATGCCAAATTCGATCACTCTGAGCGTCTCTGGGCGCTGGGCAGCGGATTTTCGGAACAAACGAGCCCCGAAAAGCATGTGGTCGTGGTCGATTTCGGGGTCAAAAAGAACATCCTACGCAATCTGTCCGATGTCGGCGCCCGCGCCACCGTCGTGAACGGGGATACCGATTTCGAGACGATCCAGGGCCTGAAGCCCGATGGCGTCGTTCTGTCCAACGGCCCGGGCGACCCGGCGGCCACGTTTGAACGCGCCGGGCCGCTCTTGAAAGCCCTGGTCGAGAGCGGGATTCCGCTTCTGGGGATTTGTCTGGGGCACCAATTGCTGGCCCTGACGCTGGGCGCCAAGACGATGAAAATGGCGCAAGGCCATCATGGCGCCAATCATCCGGTCAAGGATCTCGCCACCGGCAAGGTCGAAATCGTCTCGATGAATCACGGCTTCACTGTCGACCCGGCAACGCTGCCAGACGGTGTGGAGGAAAGCCATCGGTCATTATTTGATGGCACCAATTCAGGCCTGGCCGTCGCCGGCAAGCCGATCATTTCCGTACAGCATCACCCGGAAGCGAGCCCGGGTCCCCAGGACAGCTTCTACCTGTTTCAGCGGTTTGCCGATTTGATGAAGGCCTAGCGCAGGCCCTTCACCATCGCTTCAAAGGCATCATAGACCGCGTCCGCTGTGACGCTCGCGGGCTGACGGGCGAGCGCGAAGCCAGCGCCGTTCAGCGCGCTTTGGATCATCACGGCCAAAGCCGATACCCGGTGCTCTGCGACAATCCCCTTCTTGGCGAGATAGCGCACACCCGCCTCGACATTTTGGGTGCCGAGATCGTGATCGCTTTCATACCAACCCTGTAAGCCCAAAACAGCTGGACCATCGATCAGGACGATTTTCTGATAGTCGCGCCGCGTGGCGAATTTCAGATAGACTCTGCAACCCGCCAGGAAGGCGCTGTACGGGTCCGTCAGGCTGCGCGCCTCAATCGCAGCCGCGCGGGCTTCGGCATCCATGGCCACTTGCAAACGGGTCCAGACTTCAAGGAAGAGGTCGCGCTTGGTTGGGAAATGATGGAAGAGGGCCCCCTTGGTGATGCCAACGTCTTTACAAATGTCGTTGATAGATGCGGCGGCGTAGCCTTGCTGTTCGAACTGTTTCGCGGCCGCGGCGATCAAGTCTTCGCGTGTCTTTTTTGCATCAAGTCTTGAGCGTTTTGCCATACCTAAATGCGATTTCTAGTTGACCCACCACATACCATTGGTATGTAAAACCTAACGAGACCAATCAATTGGGCAATCGCAGTTGCTTTAGGTTTCAACCCGAGTTCACGTGAGTCGTGGGGACGTGCGCGGACCAAAATAAAGCCGGATCGTGACAAGCGATCCGGCTTTTTTACGTTTTGGCACTGACCTGGATCAGCGTTCATCATCCTCGTCATCATCTTCATTGATCCGGAACAGACGCGGATCAACGCGGACATTGGTTTCAACATCGACCAGATCAACGACGGTGGTCTGGTCATTGCCGTCCAGCGTGATCCAGCCCTTGAGCGCATAGCTCGACTTGTCGAACACCATGGTCAGCGTGCCATCGAGCTCGCCGCTTGTATCCTGGACGCGGATGCCGAGATCATCGCCGCGCTGCAGGATGCTCAATACATCGACATCCTCTTCGACATTCAGACGGGTCGACAGCAACAGGCCCAAAGGCGTGGATCCAATCGGCACCCGGTCAACGGTTTCCAGTTCGCTATCTTCCATGGCCACGGTGGTGCCATCAGAAACGATCAGGACGGGGGTGGGGTCATCATAGTCAAACCGCATCCGGCCGGGTCGGTTGAGCGCGAACGTACCGGTCACGACGCTGCCATCGCTATTGGCCTGAATGAAATCGCCACGCGCCGTCTTTGCCGCGGCGAGTGCGTTGCTAGCATCCGCCAGAATGGTGGGCCAATCCGCTTCCGGCACTTCGCCGCTCTGGACAGGTGTTGGCTGCGTATCTTCGAAATCAGGTTGCGCCGTGTCGACCACATCGCCCTCAGCGGGCATGGGCGCTTCAGGAACGGGATCGGAAATCGGGGTCTGCGCGATGACGGTCTCTTCGATGGTTTCAATCGGCAAAGGGTTGGCTGGTGTCTGATCCAGGACCGTGTCCGTTGTTTCCGGTACAACCTCTTCAACGGCTGGCGTTTGCCCCGCCGCCTCATCGACCACAGCCTGCAGGCTGAGTTGAATTTGCGGCCCGAACGCCAAAGCGATGGCCGCTGCCGATACCAGTCCCATAACCATAAGAGTGCTCCTCTTTCAGGCTCTCACATAACCGCCTTAGGGCAACAAAAACAGGGCTGAATCAAGGCATTTGCGCCTGTTTTCGTTGCCTTTGGTTCAGTTGCGTTCAGTTCAGAAAACACCGTCTAGGGTACAGATATTGTGGAAAATTTTTCACGCTACGTTTGAAAAGGATAAAGCCCTGACTCGTAAGTCAAAAAACCGTCGCCGACTCATGCAATAGACCGAAACTCAATTCGGATTGCTTTTAATTCACTTGGCGAATTCAACATCTAGTGGCGTTCTAGCCACGCAACTGGGGAGCTTCAAAATGAAAACCACCCTCACTGTACTCGCGGCAGCTGCGCTTCTTGCAGGCTGTCAAAATGTTTCAAATCGTACGCTCGGCACCACCGCTGGCGGCGCCATCATCGGCGCTGGCGTTGGTATGATGGCTGGCGGCGATGACAAACGAAATGCGGCCATTGGGGCTGTCGTCGGAGCCATCGCTGGCGCTGGCGTCGGTGTCTATATGGATAAGCAGGAAGAAGAGTTGCGTCGCCAAACAGAAGGCACGGGCATTGAAGTGCAACGTGTCGGCGATCAAATCGCTTTGACAATGCCGTCTGGCATTACCTTTGACGTCAATAGCGCTGCGATCAAAGGCGACTTTTATGGCCCATTGGATGAAGTCAGCACGACTTTGATCAATTACCCAAGCACGGCGGTTGACGTCGTCGGGCATGCGAGTTCCGATGGTCCGGATGACTATAATCAGGCTCTGTCCGAGCGTCGCGCAAACTCGGTTCAGTCCTATCTGGTGAATAGCGGTGTGCAGTCCGTCCGTCTGCAGGCTTTCGGCATGGGTGAAACCCAACCTGTTGCTGACAATTCAACAGAAGCTGGTCGTATCGCCAATCGTCGCGTTGAGATCCTTCTCACGCCTATTGTCGAAGACGGCGCCTGATCAAAAAAGGCCGGCGTTTATCACACCGGCCTGTCTTGATATCGAGGAAGCGGCTGCGTTTACGCAGCCGCTTTTTCTTTCACAAAAACCTAACTGCCCGCAGCAGCGCGGTCGAGTACCTCGTCAATAATGCCTTCAGTCGATTGGTTGTTCGGATCTTCAATCTTTTCGAGTTCGACGATCAGCGGATTGGGAACAAGCTGCTGTGTGGCGCCATTATTGGCATCGACAATTGCGCCGATACCACCACCGAACACAATATTGCCTGCCATCCCGGCGCCCCCGCCCCCGGATGTTTCATGGGTGACATTATAGACACCGGTCTTGTATCCATCCTTCTGAATCGTCACCGTAAAATCCGCTTCACGGCTAACCTTTGGCAGGACACACGGTGTTGGCGCACAATCCTTGCCAAGACTTGTCGTCACGGATGCCCCCGCAGGTGACGTGCGAACTTCGAACGCTTCTGTGGTCCCGCGCGTGATCGTCGCGCATGCGGTATTGAGGAAAACGCCAGCCAATAAAGCCGCGCCAATCGCGATTTTTCTCATAATTACTCCTTGAATTGGTCTCAGCCCTTGAGACACTTGCGCATTTTCCTGCGAAATCCTGTGCAAGTGATGAACAGATAAAATAAAAGGGACAAGAATATTTCTTGTCCCTTTGTATCAGATTTAATGGATACGATTACGCTGCGGCTTTTTCCTTCACACCTCCTGGTGGAAAGCGTGAATAGAAGGTCTCGCCATTGGCCGCCATGTCGCGCAGAAGCTGCGGGACTTTGAACCGGTCACCATACTTCTCAGCCAGCGCATCTGCCTCAGCCACGAATTCCGGGATGCCCCAGATCAGGTCCATGTAAGAGGCACAACCACCTGTATAAGGCGCGAAGCCCCAGGCCAGGATCGAACCGATATCAGCATCGCGGGCATCGGTGATCACGCCCTCTTCGAAACAGCGTGCGACTTCCACCGCCTGGCGCACCAGGAAGCGATTGGTTAGATGCTTTTTGAGCTCTGGTGGACACTCATCGACGGTGACATCGATGCGCGTGTTCAGGTCCGGCCAGAGGCGAGAAGGTTTGCCCTTCTCATTATAGTCATAGAAGCCCTTGCCAGCCTTGCGACCGACACGACCCTGATCTTCGACCAGCCAGGCCATCATCTGACCCAGCTCATTGGAGTCATAATCGACCCCGGCCGCTTGCGCCATCTGACGGCCGACTTTCAGTGCGGTGTCGAGGCCAACAGAGTCGGAGACTTCGAGCGCGCCCATTGGCATGCCTGACTGACGGCCGACATTTTCGATAATGGCCGGCTTGATGCCCTCGGCCAGCATAGCCATGCCTTCTTGGGTATAGGTCCCGAAGCAGCGCGACGTGTAGAAGCCGCGACTATCATTGACGACGATCGGCGTCTTGCGGATCGCCAGAACATAATCGATCGACTTGGCGAGTGTCTCTTCACTGGTCTTCTCGCCGGTGATGATCTCGACCAGCCCCATCCGCTCAACCGGTGAGAAGAAGTGGATGCCGATAAAGTTTTCAGGTCGCTGAGACGCTTCGGCCAAACCGGTGATAGGCAGCGTCGAGGTGTTCGAGCCGAACACCGCGTCGGCGCTCAGCACGTCTTCCGCCATTTTCGTAATCTTGGCTTTCAGCTCAGGATTCTCGAACACGGCTTCAACCACCAGGTCAGCGCCTTTGACATCATCATAGGAATCCGTCGTGGTGATCAGGTCGAGCAGCTTGTCGCCCTTCTCCTGTGTGGTCTTGCCGCGCGACAGGTCTTTCTCGACCAGGCGACGCGAATAATCTTTACCCTTTTCGGCATTCTCTTTCGAGACGTCGACCAGCACGGTCGGGATCCCGGCTTTGGCTTGAACATAGGCAATGCCAGCCCCCATCAGACCAGCGCCAATGACGGCGATCTTCTTGAACTCGGTCTTCGGGTATCCTGCGGGGCGATTACCGCCTTTGGACAATTCTTGCATCGACAGGAAAAGCGAGCGGATCATGGCTTTCGCCTCCGGACGCTGCTGCGTGTTGATGAAGTAACGGGTTTCAATCCGCAGACCGGCATCGATCGGCACTTGCGTGCCTTCATAGACGCAAGACAGGATGTTCTTCTGAGCCGGGTAATTGCCATACGTGTTGGCCGCCAGCATGGCGTTGGACATGGTCGCAACCTGGCCAGCGCCCGGGGCGCGGTGGACGACACCGCCTGGCATTTTGAAGCCCTTCTCGTCCCATGGCGCTTTCGCGTCCGGGTTGGCTTTGATCCAGGCCTTACACTTAGCAACTGTGTCCGCTTTGGCCGCCAATTCGTTCACCACGCCCATTTTGTGGGCTTTCTCAGCGTTAAAGCTCTTGCCTTGCAGGATCAGAGGCAGCGCTTCCTGCACCCCGATGAGACGCGGCAAACGTTGCGTACCACCTGCACCTGGCAAAAGTCCGATCTTGGCTTCCGGAAGGCCGAACTGGATTTTCGGATTGTCATTCGCGGCAACGCGGTAGTGCCCGGCCAGGGCCACTTCGAGGCCGCCGCCGAGGGCAAGCCCATCAAGGGCGACCGCCACAGGCTTGCCGCACGTTTCGAGCTCACGCAGCGTCTTATTCAACGCAAAGCCGCGCTCAAACTGTTGTGCTTTCAGTTCGGCTTCTGACAGCTCGGCTGCCGGCTTGCCGCCACCGCCGGCGCTTTCATTCATTTCGCCAAGGTCAGCGCCCGCGCAAAAGCCGGAGGCCTTTCCGGACGAGATAACCAGGCCGGTGATCTTGTCATTGCTCGCCACTTCATTGGTGATCGCAATAATGTCTGCGACGGCTTTGCCGGTCAGCGTGTTCATGCTGCGACCGGGCACGTCGAAGACCGCGTGCGCGATGCCGTCAGCATCAATATCGAAAGAGAATGTTTCGAGGTTCATTTTACTTATTCCTTGCGGGGCGTGTCGCCCTCGTCAG
>JBCCCT010000074.1:0-15574 GCA_039033355.1 Pseudomonadota bacterium
CTCACGGCGTTCGACCAGACCGTCCTGCTCTAGCCGATCAATCAAGCGCACGGTGCCGGGATGAGAACGCTCAAGGACCTGGCGCAGCGTTTCTACCGAGAGGCCCGGCGCGTAGCCGAGCACAATGATCGCCGCCGCCGATTCCCCGGATCGATCCAATACCTGTTTCAGGCTGGCCTGAATGCGGTCGGTCAGTCCAAGCGCCAGCGCGCCGAGCAAGTTCGTCGTTCGGTCCATAATCGTAATATATGCACACCGCATAAAAATTTTGAAGACCGGATTGACTCATATATATGCGCTGCGCATATATTTTCACAGAGTTCGTAAACCCCTCTTCCGACCCAAATTCTGAAAGGCCCTGATATGCTCGATCTTCTGAAACCAGACCCGTCAAATTGGGAGGCTGATGCGGCCCCCGGTCTTGAATTCCTGTTTGAAGCGCGCGTGCAACTTCATCTGCCGCCCATGGATCTGGGCGCGGTGCCGGATGGCAATCGCGTGATCTTTCTGGTCAAGGGCGGGACGTTTGAGGGGCCGCACTTGAGCGGACGCATTGTCCCGGATGCCGGCGCGGACTGGATCCGTATTCGCCCGGATGGTGTGGGCCTGCTCGATGTCCGGTTCTGTCTGGAGACGCAGGACAATGCCCTGATCTATGCCCACTGGCAGGGCCGAACCTGGTCCGCGCCCGAAGATTCAGAATATGCCTATGACGTCACCAAGCCCGACGATCCCAGCGGCGCCTGGCGGTACTATTTCCGCTCGGCTCCATTCTTTGAAACCAGCGATCCCCGCTATGGCTGGCTCAACAATATTGTGTCCGTGGCCAAATCGAGAACCGGAGATGGTGGTCCGATTCACCGCGTCTATGGCGTGCTCTAGGGATCAGGGGGGCCTTACTCCGCTGGCTGCAAACTGGAGGCGCTCGGGCTGATTTCGGACTCTTCTGCTTCATCGCGCGCAAACACAGTCTTCTGGTTTGGCAAGAAGGGCGCGATGTACAGCCCGGCCACGGTCAGCGGATATTCCGGGGCCGTGCCAATCCCGATATTATCATGCGGGCGCTCATCGCGTGGATTGTGGAAGGTGCCGAACAGGATGTCATAAATGATCAGTTCGCCGCCATAATTGGAGTCGCCAATGCCCTTGTCGGGATAGTGGTGATAACGGTGATTGTCGCCAATCGAGAAAATATACTCCCACCAGCCAAGATTGAGGTCGATATTCGAATGCTGGAAAATACCGATGCTGAGCTGAAGGATCACAGCGACCAGGGCAATCTCGGCCGTCGGTTGGACCAGCGCCAGCGGGATGGCATAGAAAATGGCCTGGCTGATAATCTCCAGCGGATGCGCGCGAATGCCATTCAGCCAGTACAGTCGTTCGACCGAATGGTGCGCGGCGTGGATGCGCCACAGGGCTGGAATTTCATGCAGGGCGCGGTGGAACCAGTAGCGGAAAAAATCCTTGATCAGGATGAACATCGCCACCTGGACGACCGGGTTCCACTGATCTGGCCAGAGATCATGACCATAGGGCTCCAGCGCCTCGACCATGCCGATAATGAAAAGAGCGCTGACAATCAGGCCGGATATCCCACTCCAGAACGCACCCGAAAAATACATGATAATGTCGACCGCACTATCATTGCCGCCTTCCAGCCATTTGCGACTATACGGCATCAGGCGCTCCAGCGGCGCGCAATAGAGACCGTAAATGATTGGCAGCAGCACAAAGCCGAGCAGAGTCAGACTGGTTATCCCGTTCTCGACCAGTTTCAGGCCGATAAAGACCGACACGATCAGCGTGAACGGGAAAATGGTGTGCGACAGGATCTGGCGCAGCAACGTGCCTTCCAGCTTGTAGGACCAGCTGTCCAGATGGCGCCAGAACCAGCGCAGGGGTTTGACCATGATCCAGTTCAAGACGACTTCCAGACCATTGATCGGCGCGCCCAGCCAGGTTTCCAGAAAGCGCCCGATCCGGGCCCGCTCCGGCAGTTTCCGGTTGCCAGTCTGAGAGGGTTGCGTCGTCGCCATAACGGATCTCCTGAAGCATCCAAATTGGATTCAGATAATTAAATGAACATGTTCATTTTTCATATCACACCGCTCCTGTCAACCAGGTTTGTTCGCGCTCGGCGCGATGATCGACACGAAGGATCAAGCTGATACGATCCCCAAACGCCATTCGGAGCCAGGCCATGCGCTATCAAATCGATCATTTCGTCTGGGGGGCTCCAGATCTCGCGCAAGGCTGCGAAGAGATGGCAGACCTGCTTGGCTGCACACCACTTCCCGGCGGGCAACACCCCGGCATGGGCACTCAGAATGCGCTGCTAAGCCTCGGTGAAGGCGTCTATCTGGAGATCATCGCGCCAAGCGACGATCCTGGACCAGAAGGCAGTCTCGGACATCGCATCAGCGCCCTCGCCACGCCTGGCCTGATCACCTGGGTCTTGCGCACCAATGCGCTGACGAACGTCGCTGAACGAAGCAGCACATGCAATCAGGACCTGACCGCGCTCGGCCCCATGCCGACACAAAGAGAAACGCCGGAGGGCGATTTGCTATCCTGGGAATTGCTGTTTCTGGCCGGGCATGGGTTTGGCGGCCTCCTGCCCTTCTTTATTGACTGGCAGGAGACGATCCACCCGTCACGCACCGCGCCCGTCGCGGCGCAATTTGCCAGCTTTGACCTGGCCAGCCCGAACGCCATACCCTTTAATCAGACGTTTGAGACCCTGGGAATCGGGCAAAGGGCGAGGTCCGCAGATAGTGCAAGCCTCAAGCTTGAGCTTCAAACCGCGGATCGAACCGTCACCCTGACCAGCACGGATCAGTCGCTCAAATCCTGGATCACTTGAGACACAGGCTGCTTCAGCGCGGCGCCATCCGGATCGCGCCATCCAGCCGCAAACACTGGCCATTGAAATAGCCATTGCGCGCCAGTTCCATAGCCAGCGAAGCGAACTCTTCTGGTTTACCAAGGCGTTTCGGAAACGGCACTGACGCCGCCAGGCTGTCGAGCACAGGCTGCGGCGCACCCAACATGAGCGGCGTCGCAAAAATACCGGGCATGATTGAGTTGACGCGAATGCCTATATTCATCAAGTCGCGCGCCATGGGCAGAACCAGACCATTCACACCGGCCTTGGCTGAACCATAGACGATCTGTCCGATCTGGGCGTCCTGTGCCGCGACCGAGGCGGTCATAGTGATACAGCCGCGTTCGCCATCCTCCATCGGCTCAAGCCCGGACATGCCGAGCGCCGAATGCGATGCAATGCGGAAGGAGGCCACCAGCACACCCGCCACACCGCGGGCATAGGTGTCCGTGTCCAGTTTCTTATAGCCGCCGCTTTCCTTGTCATAGGCCAGCGTCTTGCCGCGCGTGGACGCCATGGCGCAATGGACACAGATCCGTTCTTGTCCCTGGGCCGCCCGCGCCGCCGCGAACCCGGCGACCACTGACTCCTCCTCGAGAATGTTGACCTTGTGAAATGTACCGCCAATCGAGCTGGCAACCTCTTGCCCGGCCTCTTCATTGATATCAAAAATCGCCACAGGGACGCCGGCAGCGGCAAAGCCCTCTGCCGTGGCTCGTCCCAAGCCGGATGCGCCGCCCGTGACAATGGCGGGTGTGTCTTTCGAAAGCTGCATCGGATTACTCCGGCACCGCGATGATATGCGCGATCATGTGCGTGCCTTCGAAGACGGCTGTGTCTTCGACATTGATGCCGTCTTCGACAAAGACAAAATCGAGCACGCGATCATTATCGACATCGCTATGCAGCATGACCAGGAACTTGCTGCCAACATCGGCCGGATGATCGATGCGGATCGTCACGTCTTCGTTCTGGCCGGCATCGAGATAGGCAAATCCCGAGACCATGTCGCCATTCGGACGCCCATCCATGACTGGATGCAGAACAAGGAAGCCAGGCTTTTCAATCACCACTTCGGGAAAAGTAATGGCCGTGGAATCGGCGCGAAATGCCGACACAGCCGCGTCATCGACCCGCACTTCGGAGAAATGCGTGACACCTTCCGTCCTTGTAAGACCTTCCACGACAATCTGGTTCGCCTCGCCATTGCCCATCGTGATTTGCGGCGGAGCGGTCGCCTCCTCTGCCGTCGCGCAGGCGGTTGCGAGGCTGGCAAACAAAGCCGTAGCGGCAATGGTCGGTCTGATCATGATCGTGTTCTCCCTGATATTTTTCTCATTCGACCCTAGCTCTCCATCGTGCGGATGTAGAGTCGTAATCTCTTAGGTCGCGAAGCTTGCCAATGAAGGCAGCTAATCGTCGCCTTAAGCGATATAGCCAAGCGCATAGGCGCGCATCACAGCGCTGACGCGGTCGGACACATCGAGCTTCTCGAAGATTCGCTTCAGCAGCGTGTTGATCGTGTTCACAGACACCGACATGGCCGCGGCCACTTCGGGATTGCTCTTGCCCCGTGCAATCATGTTGATCGCTTCCAGTTCGCGCCCGGACAGGGTGCGCTCCCGGTCAGCGGTTTTGTACATGATATCGAGCAGTTTCAGATACGCCGTCTGTGAAATCGAGTGCAGGACCATCATGTCCATCTCGGTGACCGTGCGGTCTTCATACGAATGAAAGCAAAAATAGCCGTTCCGGAACAAGGGCCCGAAAACCGGCACAACCACACCGGTGCCAAAACTTGCAATATGATCTCTGAAATAATGCAATTGCGGTGATCTTGGCTCGAGAAGGCGTTCCATATCGCCCCACAGGAAAGGTTTCGTCGTCCGCACGGATGCGTGCAGGAAGGCATCCAGATAACCTGGCGCCTGCTCCAGCGCTTCGCCCAGTTCGGGACTGAATCGCGACGTGGTCGAGAAAAAGATGATCTGTTCGGCACCCGCTTCGCTCGGAAAACAGCGACAACAGACGCCCTCGACCCCGGCCTTGTCACAGATTGTATCGATCAGGGCCCAAACTTCGTCGCCCGAGTTTGACGCCGCGATCGCGCCAGCGAAACGCCCGAAATCAAAATCCTCAGTCAGTCCGGAACATGATCCCGACGGATCGGTGTGTGACTCCGGATCCGGTGCTGGAACAACCGCCATCTCAAACCCCTCTCTGTTCTCTCTTTTTCGAATTTGGAGAACTCTTGAAGCTCAGACTAGGACCAGGCGTGCCTGTTCTGCAAGCGCGTACAACCAAAAATTGGGCAAATCACCGCTTGCCGAGCGCCGTGACGCGCCGTCGGGACGGTTGTTCGGTGATCCGATTATTCGTCGGAGAATAAGAGTTCCGCGCTTGCCCGGCGCAGGGCGGCTTCCGCCAGCGCCAGTGATTCTTCAAGTTCGATGGCCGTCTCAGACGTCAAATCCGGATTGCGCGGTGCGGTATCACGCAAGATCTCAAGATGATCTGCGATACTTTTCAGCTCATTCATCTGCTGATTGCTGCGGATCTCCGCGCGTGAATGCAGGTCAAATACAATAGAAATGTTGAAGCCCCGAATCTGGTGATTCTGATTCAATATACCAAAGATAGAGATTCTTCTGTCCCACGATCGAGCGACATTTATTCAACTATTAGGCGAGTTACCCTACGCGATCAAACGTTTCCTGGCCGGGCAAGCCTGCGTAGAACCATCCAGGTGAAACGCCGAGGGCCCGTGACAGGTTGGCAATCGCGAGGGCGGGGATCCGGACGGATCCGTGTTCAAAGATTTCCAGTTGCTCGGTCGAGATATCGCTCCGCACTGCCACGTCTCGCTGGCTCAGGCCTAGACGTTTCCGCGCTTCGACGATTTTGGCGCCAAGATGTTGGTCAATTCTGGCAGACAAGTTTTCCCCCGGCGTCCTGCAATTGAATGACACGCTGATAGTCTGCGTCGCATGTGTGACGCAAGTCACGATTTCGCGAACAATTTGTAAGTTTGGACCAGAAGCCAGCGCCGCCTTCAACCGATGGCGGCGCCGTAAACAATTGATTTATCTAGTATTTCACTGAGCAACCATAAGGCGTTGCGCTGGTCACTTCAGGGGTGGTGCCCGCCGCAACCGCTGTCAAAGCTGCGGTTACGTAATTGGTCGCCACCGCAATATCGCTGACCTTGGCCGACCGTATCGAGTCGATTGCGCCCTGATAAGCCAGGGTTCCAGCGCCATCGATGACATACATGTGCGGCGTCGTTTTCGCATCATAAGCCCGCCCCATATCCCCGCTCGGGTCGAGGACCGTATAGGTGGGCGCTGACGCGCGCTCAGAATTCTTGGCCATAGCCCCATCGGCCTCAAGATAGCCTTGCTTGCCTGGCGCAGATGAAATCACCTGGATCCAGACGATGTCACCTTCGGTTGCACCGGTTTGCAGGGACTGCATATTCTTGACCGGTTCGGCATAGTGTTTTTTCACGAACGGACAGTCATGATTGGTCCATTCCAGAACCACAGTCTGATTAGCGAAGTCGGACAGGGAGATGGTTTCACCACTGGCCGTGACCATGTCCGTAAAGCCGGGTGCTGTTTCGCCGCTGATCGGGGCGGCATTCGCGGTAAATGCAATCATCGACCCGGCGGTCAGCGCGACGGCTGTGGCCATTCCGGCAGCCAGACCAATATTGCGACGTGTAAGTGTTTTCATGATGAGATTCCCGTTTTACCCAGTTGGTCAGAAACTTATCCTAGCTGGCGGCTTCGACAAGTCCTGTTACAAGATCGATAGATAACAATTCCGGGAGCACATCCGGCTCCGTCTGACCCGGCGCATACCATAGATACATCGGCACGCCGGCACGATTATGCTTTTGCAACTCCAACGCAATCGTCTTGTCTCCATTGGTGAAATCGGCGACCAGAAAGGCGACATCGCCTGCCTCAAACGCCTCAATCACAGGCCGGGTTTGCAGCGTCTGCAACTTGTTCGCCTGGCAGGTCACGCACCATTCTGCAGTAAAATCGACAAAGACCGCGCGCCCTTCAGCCGTCAGCTCGGCGACCCGGTCCGGCGACCAGGCTTCGGTTTCGTATTTGGCGCTATAGGCCTCGGTCGGTGCATCCGAACCGGATGCCGTCCGGGCTTGTGCCAGCGGCCAGATCAACCCAGCCGCAATGGCAAGACCGGCAATGCCTTTCGCCAACTGACCAGATCGTTCGGCAGCCAGCCGCGCGATCAGGACAAAGGCGGCGACCAGCCCTACCAACCAGATCAGGCTGGTCGCTGTTTCACCAAAGCTCGTCGCAGACATCAGGCCAAAGACAGGGATAATCAGTGCGAGGCCAAGAACGGACAGCAAAATGGCCTTGGCGCCCTGATTGGCGGACTTCAACGCCCAAATGCCAAACGCGACCAGAGCGGCGCCTGCCACCACCATCGCCGCCATTCGATAGCCCGCGAGTGCGCCGAGAACTGACAGCAACCAAGCCGCGGTCAGGAACATCGGGAACGCAAAGACCTGTTTCAGGGTCTCCATCCAGGCGCCCGGCTTGGGAATGAACTTTTGCAGGCCAGGTGAAAAACTGAGCACCAGGAAAGGCAGCGCCATACCCAGCCCCATGGTCAGCAATACCAGCACCACATTGATCGCTGGCTGGGTCATCACAGCGCCCAGGGCGGCGCCCAGGAACGGACCGGTACAGGGCGCTCCAACGACCGCGGCCAAGACGCCTGTGAAAAAGGCGCCAACGCTGCCCTGTTTCGCCGCCAGGTCAGATCCTACGCTTTGCACGGATGTGCCAAGCTCAAACAGGCCAAGTAACCAGAGACCGATCAGGAAGACGATGAGGATCAGAGCTGTCACCAGGATCGGGTTCTGTAGCCAGAATCCCCAAATCGCGATTCCGGTCGCAGCTCGGACGGCGAGAATGGCTGCCGCCAGGGCCGCAAAACTGATCAGGACACCTGCCGCATACCACAAGCCGTGTGCGCGCGCTTCAGCGGTATTTCCGCTGGCCGTTGAGGCAACAATGCCCATCGCCTTGATCGACAGGACGGGCAACACGCAAGGCATCAAGTTCAGGATCAAGCCGCCAACCAGGGCAAATCCCATCAGGAATAGGAGATTACCGCCGCCGGGAACTCCTATTCCGCCCGCCACGCCAGAACCGCTGGTGCCGGCCAGAACCGGGCCCGCGCCAGCGCTGACCTCGAAGGCAAGATCGCCGAGCGTGACGACACCCGCAATCGTTTCAGGTGCGGGCGCGCCGTCTGTGGCCGGTTGCAGGTTGAGACTGATGCCGTTTTCACCCATCCCTGCGGTCTGTGCGGCCGCATGGGTGATTTCATGACCATATGGGAAAAACCGTGCGGATCCGGACTGGCCTGCGACCTGGTCACCCGCCAGAGACAAGGTCCATCCCGCTGCAGACCGGGTGATATTGGCATTACCGTCAAACTCAGGCGGGACGGCCATCAAGGCGGCCTGGATGCGTTCGGAGCCATATTCATCGGGCAGCTGCGCCGCCCCGACGGATTGCAGGAAACGTATGTCGACACTCTCCGGAATGCAGACATCTTCACAAATCAGATAATCGGCAACGCCCTCGAACAGAAGCGGACCGTCGGCTGTTTCCGGGATCTGTACCCGAAACGGCAGGACCACCTGATCTGAATAGCCATAATCCATGATTTGACCCGGCACGACGGGCAGCAATTCCGGCAAGGGCCATTGGAAGGCTTCTGCGCTCTGCGTCACAGGATGGCTGGTATCCTTCCAGGTGATTTCCGGCGGTATTCCAGCATCGCCGGGATTGACCCAGTAAATATGCCAATTCGGGTCGATCTCGAAGGACAGGCCCAACCACACGGTCTCTCCGGGCACCGCCAGTGACCGTTCGGAGATCAGCTCAACGCGCGCGTGTCCTCCATCTACGGGCTGCGCCTGGGCCGGCAGCAGCGTCAGCATTGATGCGAGCGCAAACATGGCGAGGCAAATGCCGCGAAGTAGAGCCATAGAGTTTTTCCTGTCTTGTATATGCCGGTTGCATACAGGAGGCGCCCTCACAGGAAAACCACCTCGCGAGGATGTGACCAGCGATAATTTTACGCAGGCAAGAAAAAGGGCGGCTTAACAAAGCCGCCCGGATTCAATGAATTTGAAAATGGTCTAGACCGCTGGTGATGGGGTTGGC
Source organism: Pseudomonadota bacterium (assembly GCA_039033355.1). Taxonomy (GTDB): domain Bacteria; phylum Pseudomonadota; class Alphaproteobacteria; order Caulobacterales; family Hyphomonadaceae; genus Henriciella. The sequence goes on from JBCCCT010000074.1 coordinate 9,109, forward strand.
GCTGCGGCCGGTGCCGCCGCTTGCTGTGCCCGCAAGGCCCGCGTGATCACGCGTTGCCAGTTCAACAAAGAAATCATGTGGGCATAAATAGCACCCAGCGCACCATTGGCCCGCAGCTCTTTGAACTGCTCATCGCTAAGCTCATTCAGCTTGTTCTCATCAACCGCCCAATAATCCGCGATTTTTTGCTGATCCCCGGCTGAATTGCCTTGAGCATCGCGCGGCTGGAAATTCACGGTCTTTTCTTCAAACAGACCCATATTTTTGATTATGGCGGTGAATTCTGCGGTCGAGCGTCGCTGACGCTCAAATTCCTGGCAGAACTCGATCGCGTTTTGAGTGAACGCGCTTGGCTGTCCATTCTCGAACAGCAGGACTTCAGGCTGATTGGTCACCATCGGCGCATCACGATCAATGCACAGCAACAAACGGTCGCTCTGATTATCATTGGCAAACACAAACGGGTAACGACGGACAAATGCCGGAACGTAGAAATCCGGATCAATCGTACCATTTTCGGCGACGAACAGGTTTTCGCCAGCCCGAACCCCCATGACAGCAACCGGCGTGAACTCCTCGCCAACGAAAATAATCGGGTAGGCTGCAGACGCCATCCCGAACTCCGTCACAGTTACAGGAACAGCGTGCGCATCACGCAAAAATCCGAAAGGTTGATCAATTTGCTTCACACCCAATCCGGCATGTTGCTCCGGATTAATCGGTTGTGGGTTCTTGTAGAACAGAACGTTTCCGGTCAGTTCTGGTTGTTGTGTAGTCGGCGTATTTTCCACAGGCCACTCCGCTTGATAGACTGGCGGGGTTTAACGGAAATGGATAAGGCCGACAACAGGCAGACGAACAAGGAATGCAGCTGTTGCAGATGTTTCATGTTTTTAATCGGTTTTCTCGCCTTAAACGTGCGCGCAGACAGGTCCGCGACCTGATTTGCGTTGGCCTGTGCGTTGGCGCGATCGCCGCCCTGCCAGCTTGCAGTCAGCAAAATGATGACTCACGCTCGACCCGGCGTGCGATCAGTCAATCTCAGGCAGTGGCGTCCGACTTTCTGCGCACCGAACTCGCTCTGTCGCCGGAAACCGCCAGTCGGCTTGATCTGGAACGCTATCTCGGCCCGACGGCCAGTTTCGCGTTGAACAATCATTCGCAGGCCGGATTTGAACGTCGACGCCTGGTCCGGATTGAGCTGTTACAGCGATTGCAGAGTCGGCCGCTCTTGCCGGATGAGCATCCCCTGACGCGGGACCTGCAAGTTGCCGAGCGGGCTCTGGTCGATTTGATTTCGCTCGAGCAGCTTGGCTATGGCCGCTACGATTATGCCGCCATGCACCCTTATGCCATTGACCCCTATTCCGGAATCTGGATCGAAGGGCCGACGCTTCTGGCCTATCGTCAGTCGATCGCCAATGCCGACCAGGCAACCGCTTATCTGGCTCGATTGCGTGCCTTGAGCGCCGCCATACAGGACACCAAGCGGCGCATCATCGCTGATCAGGCCTCAGGCATTTTGCTGCCGCGCCCATTGGTCGAGGAAACAAATCGCCGCCTGGCACAATTGACGGCTGAAGAGAGTGTCGCGCTGATCCGATTGAGCGACACATTTGATGCCCTCATCGCCAGCGTTCCGGGCCTCGACGCGGCGCGCAGAGAACAGCTGTCAAACCTCGTTCGTATTGAAGTGACTGACCATTTGACCCCGGCCTATCTCGATTTGATGGCGACGCTGGATTCCGCCTCTGAGATCGCCGCTGATCAGGCAGGGATCTGGGCTCAGCCGCGCGGTCTGGATGTGTTTTCGGGAATCCTCACCGCTTCGATCGGCGAGCCACTTAACACCGAACGTTTGCATGAAACACATCTCGACCTGGTGACCGCTCGCGTCGCGCGGATTTCTCAATTGATGACACTGGATCCCGAGACTTACCCGCTCGCAGACCCGAAACCTGCGCGACTGTCGCGACAATTTGAGTGGTTCGAGGCGGCTTTGTCTGACCCCATTGGGCCCGTCATCGAAAGCAACACGGAATCCGAACCGGATGTCCTGATAGAGCTTTCACCAAAGTCTGACTGGACTCGTATTGCCAGGGCGGCGAGCTTTGGCCTGCAAACACAGGCGATAGCGGGGTTTCTGATAGTGTTGGATGCCGAACCTTATCTGCTTTGGCGCACCGAAGGCGCGGGTGCCCGCGCTCCTTACCGCCTGGTCGTCGAGTACCCCGTCGTCCAGGCGGCCTGGCAACATTATGTCTGGAATCGATCGAAGGCGGACTCAGCGCAGATGGATCGGCCTTTGGAGGCGGTCGCGCATGACTCCATCAATCTTGTTCAAGCCGTGCTCGCCGCTGCGGATACCGGGATCCACTTGAATCGATGGTCAATTGCTGAAGCCACGGACTATATCGCCGTCAATTCCGGCCTCAACGAACCACTGGCCCGGCAGTTGGCGCTCCGCATTGCCGCACGTCCGGGATATCACAGCGCTGTCGCAATTGCGCGGCAGCGTATTGAGGCCCTGTCAGAGCGCGCGCAAGCGGTTTTGGGAGAACAGTATTCGGAAACCGACTTTCAGCGCACTGTGATCGAACCAGGACCCAGACCGCTGTCCTTAATCGAGAAGGATATTGAGGCCTGGTATGGCCAACGTTTGACCGCTGGTTCGACGAATTAAGCGGCCAGCGCCATTTCCTGATCCGTGTGTTCCAGAACCGGGTTGAGACCAGCTTCCAGATCCTGCAGCGCGCGGGCGCGGTCGCTTGGGTCCGTTTCTCGCAGGACAAAGACAGCGCGAGCACCATAGCGTTCTGCATCCGCCCAGGCCCAGATCGGCTGCACATCATGCAGACGGCCGCGTAGCGTCGTCAGGCGCACAACGCGCCACCCGAATGGCCCCTGCGCGGCAAACAGCGCAACGCCTGCCTCACGCGCCCAGGGCGCGTTTGGCGCCATACGGGTAAAGGAATAGGCTCTGCCGGAACGACCGCGGAATTTCATCTCTCTCATCACTGTTCTCCTTGTGTTCCGTTCTTTATATTCCTCTTTTGTTCTCATGCAAGAAATTTTTGGTTAACAGCGTCTTAACGAATTCGCGTCGCCATCCCTGGGGAATCACGCACGCCAAGGGAACACAAATGCTTGCACTGCTGATATTTTTGACATATGTGGCTTTTGCTCACCCGCAGCATAAGGGTGGGGTGTGAGGCTTTCAACGCGATTTTGAGTGACAGAACTTGAACGTGCGTCTCTTCACACCCAAATAATGCTCAACTTGAGCATAACAGGAGGCTGATATGGCAAGACTGATTGATTCCGGACCTGGATGTCCAACCCCAACCCCGTCGCGCGCGGCATCGGCCGCGGAAACGCGTGGACTGGCTTATGATGATGAGGTCAAAGCCAAGACCGATCATCTTTATCCTCTGGTCAGCGATTTCATCACGCCAATGGAATGGCCTGCGGTTGCGCCACTCGTGGCGGCGATCAATGATCTGAAAGCCGAAAAGAACGCTGTCATTCTGGCTCACAATTATATGACTCCGGATATTTTCCGTCTGGTCGGCGACTTTCGCGGCGACAGTTTGCAGCTGGCGCGTGAGGCGGCCAATGTCGATGCCGACATTATCGTACAGGCCGGCGTCCACTTCATGGCCGAGACGTCGAAAATCCTGGCGCCGAGCAAGATGGTGCTGATTTCAAGCCTTGAAGCCGGCTGTTCACTCGCGAGCTCGATCACCGGCGCAGATGTGCGCCTGATCAAGCAACGCTATCCGGACTATCCGGTCGTCACCTATGTCAACACGACCGCCGACGTGAAAGCCGAGTGTCACATTACCTGTACCAGCTCTAATGCGGCGCAAGTCGTGGAAGCGGTTGCAAAAGAATGGAACACCGACACGGTCATTCTGGTCCCGGATCAGTATCTGGCGAAGAATGTCGCGGCGCAGACCAATATCCGCATCATCACCTGGCCCGGCGCGTGTGAAGTGCACGAATTGTTCAGTGCCGATGATGTCGAAGCCTTGCGCGAAGCCCATCCCGGCGTCGTCATCCTGGCCCACCCGGAATGTCCGCCAGACGTCTTGGAAAGCGCTGATTTTGCCGGCTCAACCGCCGCTTTGGCCAATTACGTCAAGGATGAAAGCCCGGCCAAGGTCGTGCTGCTGACCGAATGTTCGATGTCGGACAATGTGGCATCCGAAAACCCCGGCGTGGATTTTGTGCGCCCCTGCAACCTTTGCCCGCACATGAAGCAAATTACGCTGGAAAACATCCTCGATTGCTTGACCGAGATGAAGCATGAAGTGACCATTGACGAAGATGTTCGGGTCCAAGCAAAGGCCGCGATCGATGCGATGCTGGCACTGCCGAAAATGGCCAATCCACTCGCCTTCGAGACCGGTCTCAAGCCCATGGACATTGAGGTAATTTCACCCAGCTAACGCCTTGCCGCGGCCACATACGCGGCTAAGGTGAAGTTGGAGAGAGACGAAGGAGAGCCCGATGGCAAAGTGGCTGGTTGCAATGATTGCGAGCATATTGAGCCTGTCTCTCCTTCCCGCAGGCGCCGACACCAAGGACCCGAACGACGTGCTCGGCTCGTGGAGCTTCCAGACCAAGCCCTATCGGCAGGGTCAATGCATCATGACCGGCACCATGCGTCTCAGCAGTCATCCGGAAGATGGTCTGTATGAGTGTGAACTCACCGCCGTCGAAGTCTGTTCCATGTGGGGGCGTTCGGTCGTCCTGCAGCAATGCAAGGCACGCCGGTTCGGTAATCAGGTTTCCATTCGCTCCCAGATCACTCAGATGCTGGAACAGAAAGTCGAAGGATTGATCTATGTTCCGGATAATTTCAGCCTGACCATTCAAGACCATAGCCGGATGTGGGGCGCGCTGGTCTCGGCCGCGACGGCGCCGGTCGAGTTTCGCCGGTCGGAAGACGGCATATCCTGATGCGCTCACTCGTCCTGGCCCTCTGCACAAGTCTTGTGACCTTGCCGGCCATGGCGGACGTTAACATTGCCGGGCACTGGACGTTTGAAGCCAATGTCGAGGCCGACTGCACCTTTGGCGGAACGGCGCATCTGGAACGAACCTCGGACAATCGCTTCAAGGGCGAGTTGACGGCGCGCCAGAGCTGCCCGCTTCTACCAGAAGACTATCTGGTTCGGCAGGATTGCGAAGCGTCTCAGCTCGGCAACCAGTTATCTGTCCGCTGTCGCATCGTTGAATTCATCAACGGCTTCGAGAGCGAATTCTACTACCCGGACAATTTTACCCTGACCATTGAATCCTCCGCCCGCATGCATGGCGCGCTGGTCAGCGCAGGCCCGCCACGACCTGCGGAATGGATCCGGGATGAAGGGGGCATTTCTTGACCACTGAAACCGGGCCGCGGCCCGAAAGGTACACGGCCCCTGCTCCGGCAGGTGATGCCCGCATACTGATTGTTGGCGCCGGACTGGCAGGTCTGTTCCTCGCGCTACGCCTGGCGCCGCGCCCGTGCACCGTGATTTCCCCCGCCCCGCTTGGACAAGCGGCTTCCTCGGCCTGGGCCCAGGGTGGTCTCGCCGCAGCGCTGCACCCACAGGACAGCCCGGAACAACACGCTGCAGATACCGTCGCCGCTGGCGCTGGCCTGGTTGAGCCAGCGATTGCGACACTGATCGCCGAAGACGGCCCGAAACGCGTGCGGGATCTGATCGCGCTGGGCGTGCCGTTTGATCGGACACCTGAGGGACATCTGGCACTCAGCCTCGAAGCTGCCCATTCACATCCGCGCGTCGCCCGCGTCGCAGGTGATTTGGCCGGCAAGGCAATTATGGGCGCCCTGACCGCTGCGGTTCGATCGGCCAGCCACATTCAGTTGATCGAACACGCAAAAGCGGTCGGTCTGTTACAGGATGATCAGGGCCGGATCGCGGGCGCCATCCTGAAAGACCGGCGAGGCCGCGTATCGACCTTTACCAGCCCTCAAACGGTGTTGTGTACGGGTGGTTCAGGGGGGCTGTTCCGGGTCACGACCAACCCGCCGCAGGCGCGCGGCGATGCCCTCGCCATGGCCTATACGGCTGGCGCCGTCATAGCGGATCCTGAATTCGTTCAGTTTCACCCGACCGCGATGGATGTCGGACTCGATCCCTCACCGCTGGCCACCGAGGCTCTACGCGGCGAAGGCGCGATCCTCGTCGGCGCCGACGAGGCCCCGTTCATGGACCGATACCATCCGCAGGCTGAACTGGCCCCGCGCGATGAAGTCGCCCGCGCCATACACTCGGAAATTTCGGCGGGGCGTAAAACCTTTCTCGATACGCGTCAGGCCCTCGGCGACGAGATCAAGACGCATTTCCCGACGGTCTTTGCCGCCTGCATGGCAGCTGGCATTGATCCGCGCCAGTCGGTCATCCCGGTGGCGCCGGCCATGCATTATCATATGGGCGGTATTCTCTCCGAC
>JBCCCT010000075.1:0-15478 GCA_039033355.1 Pseudomonadota bacterium
TGCCGGATTGTGAAATCTATCAGGCCTGGCTGGTTGCCGAGCGCGAACACTTATTGAGCGCCAAACCATCGCCCAGGGAATCTGTGCCATCTGCAATCGTTTCTTCGGTCAGCGATCAGGATATTCAATTCTGTCGAGCAGCGGATGATACCGCACTGGCCTATGCGAAATCGGGCACTGGTCCACCCCTCGTCAAAGCCGCCAACTGGTTGACGCATCTGGAATTCGATTGGACTTCTCCTCTCGATGCCCGTCAGATCCGCCGATTGAGCGAGCATCATACGCTGCTTCGCTATGATGGGCGCGGCAATGGCTTGTCGGACTGGGACACAGAGAATCTGAGTTTCGAGACCATGGTCACTGATCTGGAAGCCGTGGTCGATGCGGCCGGGCTCGATCGATTTCCCCTAATCGGGATGTCTCAAGGCGCCGCAGTGGCGATTGCCTTTGCAGCCCGGCACCCCGAACGCGTCTCGCATCTGGTCTTGCATGGTGGATTCGCGTCCGGTTGGCTGATCACGGGAAGTGACGCGTTGCGTCAGGAACGGGAAGCCGTGCGCGCCTTGCTCACCACGCAATGGGGCAATGACAATCCAAGCTTCCGGAATCTGATTTCGACGCACTTCATTCCGGGCGCTTCTGATCAGGAAGTCTCCTGGTTCAGTGACTTTCAGCGCAAGACGACATCGGCCGCAAACGTGTCGCGCTTCATGCAAGCCTTTGGTGAAATCGATGTGCGAGATCAGTTGCCCCGGATCCAGGCTCCGACACTCGTCATGCATTCACGCGGCGATGAAATGGTCGATATGGATGCGACCCGCGAACTGGTTTCTGGCATCTCAGGTGCCAAATTTATATCGCTTGAAAGCGACAATCACAGCCTGCTGGATCGCGAACCGGCGAGTGAGGTCTTCATCGACGCCATTTTAAAATTTGCTGCGTCTTAAGACGGCGCACGCGTGTTTGCCTGATCCAGAACGCGCAGGAAGTTTTCACCCCAGATCTTGTTAATGTCCGAAGCGGAATATCCGCGCGCCAACAACTCCGCGGTCACATTGGCGGCGGAGTCGGCTTCGACAAATCCGACAATACCGCCACCATGATTGAAGTCCGTTCCGATGCCGACATGGTCAATGCCGATGCGGTCGACGACATAATCAATATGGTCGACCATGCGGCTGACATCCTGCTGCCCAACCAGAGCCCGCATCTTGGTCAGGAAATCGAGCTTCTCGGACTCATCCTCAAGTTCCCAATAAAGCTCATAAGGATAGGAATAGGTTTCCGGCAGTCCGGCGCCGCGACGAACCGCCCGAACCTTCGCCGCCAGGACCGGATCTGACAGGTCGACCAGGTAGGCGCTGAACGCGGCAATATGGATGACACCGCCCGTCGCGCCAATCCGATCAATTTCTTCATCCGACAGATTTCGGGTTACATCTGACAGGGTTTTGACATTCGAGTGCGTGGCAATCACCGGCGTATTGGTCGCAGCGATCGCCTGCAATGTTGCCGCCTTCGACATCTGCGAGACATCAATAATACCGCCCAGGGCATCGATCCGGGTCACAGCCTCAAGACCGAGCGGCGAGAGGCCACCATGCTCTTCGGTCACTTCATAGGTTCCGGTCGCGCCATCGAACATCGGGCGAGACGAGTCGGCATAATCATTGTGGCCCATATGGGTCAGACCAAAAACCCGAACGCCCGAGTCATAATACGCATCGAGACGAGAGAGGTCGCCCGCCAGCGATTGTGCATTCTGAAACCCGAGCAGGATGGAGACCTGGTCCGCGGCCATATTTGTCCGCAGCTGGTCTGATGTCGTCGCAAAGGCGAGGTCAGGAGATTGCGCAACCCGCGTTTCGATCGCGGCGAGTTTGGCCTCGGCCTCGGCGGCAGCGCTAGCGCGACCGGCCGCGGTCCGCGGTTTCGGACCGGCGGCAACGCTCATCACCACGGCATCAAAGGCCCCGGCTTGCAGTTTGGCCGTGCTCGACTTGGATTGTCCGTCGGGACCGAGATAGAGCGGTGATGTTTCAGGCAGAACGATATCGGCATGGGCATCGATGACGATCGCCGACGCATGAATATCTGCCGCACGCTCCGCTGGTGTTTGGGGTGTCGTCATGCATCCGGCCAGGGTGAACCCCAAAAGACCGACACTCAAACTGGCGATGATTGAATGGCGTTTGATCATGATCTCTAACCTTTCGGATGCAGTATGACCGGCAACCAGGTATAGCCTTTGACGAATGCACTTGAGGTTCGGCTCGGTTCATCCAGCACTTCGACATGGTCGAATCGGGCCAGGATCTCTTCCCAGAGAATCCGCAATTGTAATTCGGCCAAACGGTTGCCGACACAGCGATGGATGCCGAACCCGAAAGACATGTGATTGCGCGCCTGTTTCCGATCGATGATCAGCTGGTTCGGGTCCTCGTCCCAGAAGGTTTCGTCTCGGTTGGCCGAGACATACCACATCGCCACCTTGTCGCCTTTGCGGATCGTCTTGCCATGCATTTCGACATCTTCCAGCGCCGTGCGCCGCATGTAGGCGAGGGGCGTTTGCCAGCGAATGACCTCCGACACCATGTTTGGAATGAGGCCCGGATCCGCCTTGAGTTTGGCAAACTGGTCGGGGAATTTGTTCAAGGCATAGACGCCACCGGACATGGAATTCCGGGTTGTGTCATTGCCGCCGACAATCAGCAGAATGACGTTTCCGAGGAGGTCGATCGGGTTCATGTCGCGCGTGTCTTCGCCATGCGCGAGCAGGCTCATCAGATCACCGGCCGGCGCGGCATTCTTTCGATTCTGGTAGATTTCCCAGAAGACCTGACCACATTGGGTGAGTTCTGTCCGCCATTGTTCCATCCCTCCCGGACAAATGTCTGGATCTGTCGGATTTGTCGTGACGTCTGACCAACGAGTCAATTCGCGACGACGCTCCTGGGGATAATTGAACAAGGTGGCCAGCATCATTGCCGTCAATTCAATCGACACCGCATTGACCCAATCAAACGGCTCGCCCACGGGAAGATTGTCGAGCACCGCCTGAGTCCGCTTGCGGATCAGCGGCTCATATTCCCGCAGAGCTGTCGGGGCGACAGCCGGTTGTGCGGTTTTCCGCTGTTGTGAATGCACGGGCTCGTCAGCGGTAATGAAACTGCGGCCAACAATATTCTGGGTCATGTTGGACAGGGTGATTCCGCCTTGCTCGGCATCAGATGAGAATCGCTTGTGATCGGTATCGATCGCCATCACATCCTTGTATCGGGTGATCGACCAATAAGGACCAAACAGACTGTCCGGTGTGAAATGAATCGGGTCTTCCTTGCGGAGACGTTCGAAGCGATCCCACATCTTATTCTGTCGCCAGATCTCGACATCTGCGAGATCCAGGGTTTCAAGGCTCAGTTCATGCGCCGGCTTCACCGGGTCGCCACGCTCGAGATACCCGTCATATGTCGGCGCACGATAACTCATCTTCGGGCGGTCAAGATGGGGGCGGGAATCAAAGCTCGTATCAGCCATAGGAACCTCTCAGGTCGCATGCATTGGCGCGGTATCGCTGCCGGAACAATCACACGCTAGCATCGTGCCGTTGCGGAAGACAAACAACAGATCAAGGATTTCGGTTTTCTTCCGAAATCTAATTAAACACAATAATTACAGTGTATTACTTGCGTTTCGCCGTGAGTTTTCTGCACAATTCATCAAGCTGTTCGAGATCACCATACTTGATGCGAAGCTCGCCGCCCTTGCTGCCCTGGCGGATATCGACCTTCAGTCCAAGTACTCTTGCGAGATCGGCTTCCAGGGCCTCCGTGTCCACATCCTTGTCGGATTGCGCCACTTTCTTGGCCACAGCATCAAGGGCGCTTCCATCCTTCAATCGTTTGACCAGCGCCTCGACATCGCGGACCGACATACCCTTGGCCACGGCCATGTCGACAACCGGATCCGGATCGGGGGCGCCCAAAGCCGCGCGGGCATGTCCGGCTGAAATCCGGCCCTGACGTAAATGCTCACGCGCGCTTTCCCCCAAGTTGAGCAATCGCATCGTATTGGCGATATGGGCGCGGGACTTGCCAACACTCTCGGCCAGGTTTTCCTGGGTCCGACCAAACCGTTTGATCAGAGCGCCATAGGCTTCGGCCTCTTCAATCGGATTGAGATCTTCACGTTGAACATTTTCGATGATGCCAACTTCGAGAAGCTGCAACTCATCCATGTCCCGGACGACGGCCGGGATGGTTTGCAAGCCAGCGCGCTGCGCCGCCCGCCACCGTCTTTCGCCAGCAACAATCTGATACTGATTTGGTGCATCAGGATCGGGGCGTAGCAGGATGGGTTGCAACACCCCCCGCTGCTGGATCGAGTTGGCGAGTTCTTCGAGTTCTGTTTCGGAAAAAGTGCGGCGCGGCTGAGCCGGATTCGGACGAATGTCAGATACAGCAAATTCTGACACGGATGCCGATGGCACGTCGGCGCTTGGCGCAGATTCATTGGGCGCGGCGAGGCCGACTCCTTCGACTTCACCGATCAATGCCGACAGGCCTTTGCCGAGTCGACTTTGTTTTCCCCGAGATGGATCTGGCGCCATGCCTACCCCCGAAGCGCCCGTTCGCGCTGCAACATTTCAGACGCCAGTCGGATATAGGCTTCACTGCCTGGGCAGCGATAATCATAGAGCAAGGCGGGCTTGCCGAAACTCGGCGCTTCCGACAGGCGGACATTTCGCGGGATGACGGTATTATAGACTTTCGCACCGAGGACCGAGCGAACCTCGTCCGCAACTTGATCCGACAAATTGTTGCGACGATCATACATGGTCAAAACCACGCCCTGAATATCAAGATCCGGGTTCAAGCCTGACCGTACCAATTCGACGGTCTTCAAAAGCTGGCTCAAACCCTCGAGCGCGAGAAACTCACACTGCAGCGGCACCAACAACGAATCGGATGCGGTCATCGCATTGATCGTCAGCGACGACAGTGAAGGCGGGCAGTCGATGAGAATATAGTCATATTCTGTCAGTCCGCGGCGCGCCGCTTCCTGGACATAGTTTCGCAAGGCGTTCCGTAATCTGTAAGACCGGTGTGGGTCGCTCGACAATTCTGTCTCGACGCCGGCCAGGTTCTCATCGCCCGGGACAATATCCAGACGCGGCACCAGGGTGCTGAGGACGGCATCACCCAGAAACTCATTATGTACGACCACGTCATACGTGGTCAGCTGACGTTCCGGCCGGGTAATACCAAGACCGGTCGAGGCATTGCCCTGAGCATCAAAGTCAATCACCAGGACTTTGCGTCCGACCGCGGCCAGCGCCGTGCCGAGATTGATTGAGGTTGTGGTCTTGCCGACACCACCCTTTTGGTTGGCAATGGCCAGAATGCGCGTATTAGAATTCGACACGTGACACCTCCGAAATCTTCAAAATAGCCCCATCCCCAGTTTTCGAGGGAATCGCTTCGTAAGCGAATCTCCAGGATTCCTGCGCGGACGTCAATTCCTCTTGCCAGCGTCGGCCCTTTGGGAAAACCCCATAAGCGCCATTTTCTAACCAGGGGGCCGCATAATCCAAAAGTTTAGGCAGCGGTGCGAATGCGCGTGCCGTGACGCAGCGGGCTTCGACAGGGTTAACAAACTCGACGCGGCCCTGGATGACGCGCGCCTGTAAGTTGGCCGACTCGACCGCTGCGCGCAGGAAGGCACACTTCTTCCCGACGCTTTCAATCATCGTCATATGGGACTCCTCTGACGCGAATCCCGCCGCCAGAACCAAAGCCGGAAACCCGGAGCCGGAGCCGAGATCCACGATCGGCCCGGTCGGCATATGCTCGAATAATTGCCAGGAATCCCAGACATGGCGACGCCAGACCTGAGCGAACTCAGACGGTCCGATCAGATTGATCCTGGTCCGCCACGCGTCCAGTTCCGCCACGATGGTTTCGAGGCGTTGGCGTGTTTCACGTGAAACATTGGTGAGATGATCCGGGCCAAAACCGTCCTGATCAGGCATGCGCTTTCTTTCGATCCGGACGGCGGCGGACATACGCGAGTAAGGCCGTCAGCGCGCCCGGGGTCATACCTTCAATCCGGGCGGCCTGACCGAGCGTGGCCGGTCTGACCGTTTCTAGCTTGGCGCGAACTTCATTGGTCAATCCGCCGACTTGGGCGTAATCAAGATCCCCGGGGAGGATCAAAGACTCCTCCCGGCGCAGGGCCGCAACATCATCTTTTTGGCGTTCAATATAGCCCGCATACATGGCTTCGATTTCGAGCTGCTCTTTGATCGGTGTCTCAAGCGCCGCGATTTCGGGAAATGCGATCTCGACGTCCGCCATCGAAATGGAGGGATAGGCAAGATAATCCCAGGCGCTACGACGCTGGCCGTCCTGATTGACTTTCCATCCGAGCTTTTGCGCCGCGTTCGGAGTCATTTTCAGGGTCTGCATCAGATCGCGCCCCTTCGCGAGCGCGGATTGTTTCACGTGAAACATTGCCGCGCGCTTCGATCCGACCAGGCCAAGTTCGATACCTCGTTCCGTCAGCCGTTGATCTGCATTATCGGATCGGAGCGACAATCGATACTCCGCGCGGGACGTGAACATGCGATACGGTTCGGTTACGCCGCGTGTCACCAGATCGTCGATCAGGACTCCGATATAGGCTTCGGCCCGATCGAATGTGGCGTGAGATTCTCCGCGAACCGAACGCGCCGCGTTCAATCCGGCAACCAGCCCCTGCGCGCCCGCTTCTTCATATCCGGTCGTGCCATTGATCTGTCCCGCGAGGAACAATCCGCTGAGCGCCTTGACCTGTAATCCGACATCCAGAGCGCGCGGGTCGACATAGTCATATTCGATCGCATAGCCATGCTCGAGAATCTCAACGCGCGCCAGGCCTTCAATCTTTCGAACGAATTCTTCCTGGACGTCGCGCGGCAAAGACGTCGAAATGCCATTCGGGTAGACGGTGTCATCTTCCAGACCTTCCGGCTCAAGAAAGATCTGGTGGCGCGTCTTTTCCGCAAACCGATAGATCTTGTCTTCAATCGATGGACAATATCGCGGGCCACGTCCGGCAATGGCGCCGGAATAGACGGCGGACTGATTGAGGTTCTCGGCAATAATGTCGTGGGTCTGTGCGTTGGTGAAAGTGATCCCGCAGGCGATCTGCGGCACCGTAATCTCGTCAGTGAGGTAAGAGAATGGAATAGGCCGCTCATCCGCCGGCTGCATTTCCAGTCGATCCCAATCAATCGTTTTCCCATCCAGACGCGACGGCGTGCCGGTTTTCAATCGACCCATTGGCAAGCCGAGACCATAAAGACGGTCCGCCAATCCGATTGCCGGCTTTTCCCCGACCCGCCCGGCCGGGATCCGTTCTGCGCCGCGATGGATGATCCCTTTGAGAAACGTACCCGTCGTAATGACGACCGCGCGCGTTTCATAGCGCGCTCCGGATTCCCCCAGAACACCCGCGACGCGATCGTTTTCGACAATAACGTCTTCAATGCCGTCTGAGATCACAGTCAGATTCTCATGATCCAGGATCTCTGCCTGCATCGCCTCGCGATAAAGTTGCCGATCGATCTGCGCCCGCGGACCCCAAACCGCCGGACCCTTGGATCGATTGAGCATCCGAAACTGGATACCGGACTGATCTGCCACGCGCGCCATCAGGCCATCCAGCGCATCAATCTCGCGGACCAGATGCCCTTTGCCCAATCCGCCAATCGCCGGATTGCAGGACATCTCGCCAATTGTTTCGATCTTATGGGTGACCAATGCGGTACGCGCGCCCGTGCGTGCGGATGCGGATGCGGCTTCGCATCCGGCATGTCCGCCACCAACGACAATTACGTCAAATTCCAATCGATCACTCATACGGGTCAGCCTCTGTCCGGAGACGACATATAATAATCAGGGCGCAAGAAACAGACTATTTGCCGATACAGAATGAAGAAAATACAGCCCCAAGCACCGTGTCCGGATCGATATGACCCGTCAGCGTGCCAAGCTCCCGACTCGCCATCCGGACATCTTCGGCGACAAATTCCGCGCCGGTTTGCAAATCGAGGTGATCCTGGGCCTGAACCAGATGGGTCATCGCCCGCTCGATTCCTTGTCGATGACGCGCGCGCGTGATCATCGGAGCTCCGGCCCCTTGAGCCAGCGCGCCGAGGCGATCAACAATCCTGGCTTCGAGCGCCGAGACACCCTCACCCGTCTTTGCCGTGATCTTGAGTGTTTCACGTGAAACATTTCCCGGTTCGCCCAAGTCACACTTGTTTGCGACGACCAGATCGCCGGGTTGGACATTAGCAGAGTCGAAGTCCTCCCGAGAGTCATACAGCCAGACTCGCAGGTCGGCTTCCTCGGCCGTTTTCAAAGCCCGGCGCACGCCCTCGGCCTCAACAATATCTGAGGTTTCGCGCAATCCGGCTGTATCCGAAATCCAGACGAGATACCCACCCAGGGTCAGTCGCACTTCGATCACATCCCGGGTCGTGCCGGGTATGTCTGTCACGATGGCGGCCTCGCGTCTGGCCAATTGGTTGAGCAGAGTCGATTTGCCGGCATTGGGCCGACCGAGAATGGCCACCTTGAATCCGTCGCGGATCCGTTCGGTGATATTGCCTTGCTCCAGAGCGAGATGAAGATCCTGCTTGAGTGCGGCCAGCGTTTCGCGCACCGGCGCGTCCACACGGTCCGGTGCATCTTCTTCATCCGGGAAATCAATACTCGCCTCGAGCAAGGCCAGGCACGTGGTGAGGTCATGCCGCCATCCATCGTAAAGCGTTTCGAGGGCGCCATCCATTTGCTTCAAGGCTTGCACCAATTGCGCTTCGCTTTCCGCATCAATCAGGTCAGCGACCGCTTCTGCGCGGGTGAGATCCAGCTTCCCGGCTTCAAAGGCCCGACGTGTAAATTCTCCGGGCTCAGCGAGTCTGGCGCCGGCCGACATGATCGACTTCAATGCCAGCTCGGTAATGATCCGGCCGCCATGAAGCGAAATTTCCAATGTGTCTTCGCCCGTATAGCTTGCCGGCCCAGGCATAAAGAGCGCGAGACCGGAATCGATCACACCACGTGATTCGTCATGAAGATCTACCAGGGTCGCATGCCGAGGCTTTAGCGTTTTGACGGACAGGCGAGTTGAGATGAGCGCCCGCACGCCCGGTCCTGAGACTCGCAATGTTGCAATCGCCGCCGGTGGCGGACCACTTGCCAGAGCACAAATTGTGTCCCGGCGCAGCGCCATGATCAGTTTTTCATGGCCTCAAAGAACTCGGCATTGTTCTTCGTCTGCTTCAGTTTATCGAGCAGGAAGTCGATCGCATCTGATGTGCCCATCGGATTCAAGATTCGGCGCAGGACATAGATCTTCTGAAGCTGAACCTTGTCGGTGATCAGCTCTTCTTTTCGAGTGCCGGACTTCATGATGTCGATGGCTGGGAAGGTTCGCTTGTCGGCGACTTTCCGATCCAGCACGATTTCGGAGTTACCCGTGCCTTTGAATTCTTCGAAGATGACTTCGTCCATCCGTGAACCGGTATCGATCAGCGCCGTCGCTACGATGGTCAATGATCCCCCGCCTTCGACATTCCGCGCCGCACCGAAAAAGCGTTTCGGACGTTGCAAGGCATTGGCGTCAACACCGCCGGTCAGGACTTTACCGGAGCTCGGGACGGTCGTGTTGTACGCGCGACCCAGACGGGTGATCGAGTCAAGCAAGATGACAACATCGCGGCCATGCTCAACCAGACGTTTGGCTTTTTCGATCACCATTTCAGCCACCGCCACGTGGCGGGAAGCTGGTTCGTCAAAGGTTGACGAGATCACTTCGCCTTTCACAGACCGCTTCATGTCGGTCACTTCTTCCGGACGTTCATCAATCAGCAGAACCAGGAGATAACATTCCGGATGATTCTCTTCGATCGACGCGGCAATATTCTGGAGCAGAACCGTCTTACCTGTTCGCGGCGGCGCCACGATCAAGGCGCGCTGTCCCTTGCCGATCGGTGAAACAATATCGATGACCCGCCCGGAGCGATCCTTCTTGGTTGGATCCTGGCCTTCCATCAAAAGACGTTCTTCCGGGTATAGCGGGGTCAGATTGTCAAAGTGGACTTTCTGGCGCGCTTTTTCCGGATCCTCGAAATTGATCGAGCTCACATCGGTCAGCGCGAAGTAACGCTCATTTTCGCCAGGTTCAGCGATCGGTCCCTCGACCGTATCGCCGGTTTTCAGGCCGGCTTTTTTCAGCACTTTCGGGCTGACATAAATATCGTCTGGACCGGCCAGATAATTTGATTCCGGTGAGCGCAGGAACCCGAAACCGTCTTGCAGAACCTCCACAACGCCGCGGCCAATAATCTCGACTTCCTGTTCGGCCAGTTCTTTCAGGATGGCGAAAAGCATATCCTGGGTCCGCAAAGAGGAAGCATTTTCGACCTCGAGCATTTCGGCATAGGCCAAAAGATCAGTCGGAGATTTTGCCTTCAGCTCGCGCAGATAAACTTGGGTCGGAAGATCGATTTCAGGTGCAGTGTCAGGCATAGTGTGCCGGTATCCAAAATTTTGGTTTGGGAAAGTATGGGGCAGAAATACCCGCGCGCCGGACGGCGACTTCGCGTCCATATGCGCAAAGCCTGTCCTTTGGTCAAGGGCTTGTGTGTGAAGGCTCAGAAAGGTTTCAGAACCGCCAGCAGCACCACCCCGATCATGATGACAAATGGGGCCTCATTGAGCATTTTCAATGTTTTGGCGCTCGGGGCGACGTCACCGCGATCAATCTTCTTCCCGATCGAAATGAAATAGCCATGCAGGCCGCTGAGGATCAGAACGAGCAGGAGTTTCGTGTGCATCCAACCCTGACTAAGGAGCGATGGGTTGAGGTAGAGCATGGTCAATCCAAATGCCCAGACCAGGATCAAAGCGGGATTCAAGATAATCTTGCGCAGGCGATTGGATGCCTCTTGCATCGTATCAAACAGGGTTTCGCCTGGGGCCGATTTCAATTGATGCAGTTTATAACGCGGATAGATCAGCAACCCCGCCATCAAGGCGATGACGAAAATGATGTGAAGCGCTTTGATCCAGAGATAGAGGGACATGAATTATCCTTCGGCCCGAACAAGTTCGACCACGCGCTCAACGTGCGCGATTGGCGTTTCCGGTCGAACCCCATGACCAAGATTGAAGATATGCGGGCGACCTTTGTAAGCGGCCAGAATGTCTCTCACCCTCTGATCCATCGCCTCACCGCCAGCGATGAGCAATAAAGGATCAAGATGACCCTGAACCGCCATCTTCTCCGGCACAGCGTTCAGAACAGATTTTGGATTCACGGCGGTGTCGAGTCCAACGCCATTCACATCCACCTGGTTTGTATAGGATTCCAGCATGGTTGCCGCGCCTCGCGGGAAACCGATGATCGGGACATCGACGCCCAGAGATCTCAGCCGCTTCACCAAAGCCGCATTCGGGTCAATCACCAGGGATTGAAACAAGTCTGATGGCAGTCCTTCCGCCCAGGATTCGAAAATCATCAATGCATCGGCGCCGGCTTTGACCTGTTCCGCCAGATATTGGGCCGAAGCTTCGACCAGAAGACTGAGAAGTTTCTCCAAAAGATCTGGCTTTGTATAGGCCCAGCTTCGCGCCGTGCTCTTATCCGTACCACCGCGCCCTTCAATCGCATAAAGGGCGACCGTCCAGGGCGCGCCGCAAAATCCGATCAAAGCCTTGTCGTCAGCAAGACCAGAGCGCACTCGATCTACGGTTTCATAAACGGGCGAAAGTCTCTGGACCGCCGTCTCGATCGGTGTGCGCGTTAGATCGCTCTCCGTCTCCACCGTTTCGACAATCGGACCGACCCCTTTTTCGAACCGCACGTCCAGACCAATCGCATCGAGGATGAGAAGGATGTCTGCAAACAGAATCGCGGCATCCATATCGTAGCGGCGAATGGGTTGCAGTGTGGCTTCCGCGGCCATGGAGGGCGAATAGCAGAAGTCGAGAAAATCCTTGGCCCGGGATCTGAGTTCCAGATATTCAGGCAGATGCCGTCCGGCTTGACGCATCATCCAGATGGGAACCGGGAAGGAAGGGGTGCCAGAAAGGACACTCAGAAAACGCGACGTGCTGCGATCGGCCATAGAGAAAAATCAAATCCAAAATTTCAATCGAAGAGGCCTTATCATTATTAAGGCGGGAGTCTCGTGGAAAAGCGCACCTGAGTGAATTTGTCCCGCATCTGTCCACAGGCTGTCCCCAGATTCCTACTCTATTTACATTCTGTTAACCGGTTGATTCATAGGTAAATAAATGGTTAACGAGGGATCCGGACGAGGGTTTGGAACAGGTTATAAACGGGTGGAGTCAGATTCGTTCAATTGTGCGATTCAGAGTCAAATTCCGCGCGTTTGTGACAATTCCACAATACATCCACAGGGCTTGTCGAATTCGGTTTGCTCCGGCACAGGGTGAGAAAGGTAAATCAGGCTCACTATGCGGCTCGCAATCTATTTCAATGTCCACCTGGTCTCAGACTCGACTGGCGAAACGCTGAATGCCGTCATGCGGGCGGCCGCGGCGCAGTTTGATCGCACGATTCCGCTGGAGCACAATTATTATCTTGTCCGCTCTGAACGACAGCTCGACCGGGTCATGGCTGAAATTGAGGCTGCGCCGGGCGTCGTCTGGTACACGATTTCGGATGACAATTTGCGCCGCAAACTGGAACAGTTTTGCCGCCAGCGCGGGATCCAGACATTGCCGGTGCTCGATCCCTCAATCCATATGTTGTCGCGCCATCTTGGCATCCCGGCGAGTGAGAAGATTGCGAGCCAGCACGCCCTGAATGAGGAATATTTCAAACGGATCTCGGCGATCGACTTTGCCTTGAACCATGATGATGGCCAGAATGTTCAAGGCCTGGTTGATGCCGATGTGGTTTTGCTGGGGGTTAGCCGGACATCCAAAACACCGACCTGTGTCTACCTCGCCAATCGCGGCGTAAAAGCCGGAAACATTCCTTTGGTGCCGGGCATCCCCTTGCCTCAATTGGTCGAGCAGCTCGATCATCCCATGGTGGTTGGTCTGAAAATCGGGGTTGAACGCTTGCTCCAGATTCGAAGCCAGCGCCTCGTCTCGCTGAACGAGAATTCCAAGACCGACTATGTCAATGAAGAAGCCGTGCGCGCGGAGGTCACCGAAGCGAGCCGATTGTTCCAGCGCAATAAGTGGCCGGTCATCGATGTCTCGCGCCGCAGTGTTGAAGAGACGGCGGCGGCAATCCTGAACAAATTGAATGAACGACGAGGCTTTGTCTGATGGTGAATATTATTCTGGCCTCCGGCAGTGCCAGTCGTCGGTCCTTATTGGCGGGCGCTGGCGTCCAGGCGCAATCGATCAAGCCCAATGTCGATGAGGATGCGGCCAAAAAAGCCATGCGCTCGGAAGGTTTGAGCGTCAGCAATCAGGCCATGCGACTGGCGGAGATGAAAGCCGTTAAAGTGTCGAGCCAGGTCCAGGGCCTGGTGATTGGCGGGGATCAAATGCTCAATCTCGAAGGGGAAGCATTTGACAAGCCGATCAATCTCGAAGGGGCCGCAAAACACCTGAAAAAGCTATCCGGCAAGACGCATACGCTGGAAACCGCGATTGTCATTGCCGAAAATGGCGAACCGATCTGGCGGCACATGGCGCGGCCACACCTGACCGTTCGTACACTGAGCGATCGCTTTATCGGCTCCTATATCAAGTCCTGTGGCCCGCCGCTCCTGACAACGGTTGGCGCCTATCAGTTGGAAGGACTCGGCGCGCAACTCTTCTCGAAAATCGAAGGCGACTATTTCTCGATCCTTGGTTTGCCGCTCCTGCCTTTGCTGGATTATCTGCGCATCAGGAACGTCCTGGAACAATGACCAAATTACTCGGAGTCATCGGCGATCCGATTGCCCATTCCATGTCGCCCCTGATTCATAATGGCTGGATCCGGGATATGGGGTTTAATGCCACCTATGAAGCCATGCATGTCCTGGAAGGTGAGTTTGACCTTGCCCTTCAGAGTCTGAGCAAGCGCGATATCCTCGGGGTGAATGTGACCCTGCCCCACAAGCACGCGGCTTTGGCGGCGGCGATTGAGGCGAGCGAAGAAGCTTCGGCAATCGGGGCGGCGAATACACTTTCCTATCTGGGCGATCAAAAGTGGCAGGCCGATAATACAGACGCGCCAGGCTTTCTTTCGGCTCTCGGCAACGCCGACCCGGGGACTGACAAAGTGGTCATCCTGGGTGCGGGCGGATCCGCGCGGGCTTTGGTCTTCGCCCTGGCGCAATCAGGTTTTCAAATCACAATTCTGAACCGCACAGTCGAAAAAGCGAAAGCGCTCAGCGCTGAATTGGGAAATGGTAAAACCGTGCACGGATCTATCGATCAGTATAAAGATCATATCGAGTCTGCAACAATCGTCATCAACACGACAAGCATGGGATATGATGGCGAGATCATCGATTTACCGCCTGGCGCCGATCGGCTTTTCTTCGATATCTCCTACGGAAAGACCGCTGCGCCACAAATTGCCCATTCCGCGGCGCGGGGGTGGCGGACGCGCGATGGCCTTACCATGTTGGTGGCGCAAGCGGCCTGCAGTTTTGAAATCTGGTTTGGTGAAAAACCGGATGAGGCCGCGGCGATGCGTCGGTGCGAATTGGCTTTAAGGGCTGTGTCATGAAAATTCTCGGACTCACTGGCTCGATCGGTATGGGCAAGTCGACCACGGCGAAAATGTTCGCTGAGGCGGGGTTCCCGGTCTATGATGCGGATGCTGCCGTCCATGCGCTTTACGAAAAAGGGGGCGCCGCTGTCGGACCTTTGTCCGAAAGATTTGGGGATATCCTCAAGGATGGCGGCGTCGATCGTGCGGCTTTGCGGGCAAAAGTGGTCGATGATCCGGACGCGATGAAGGACCTGGAGGCGATCGTGCACCCTTTGGTGGGCCTCAACCAGATGAAGTTTCGCCAGCAAGCGCTTGAGAGTAAAAAGAGTTTTGCAGTCCTGGACATTCCCTTGCTGTTTGAGACCGGCGGCGATGCGCGATGTGATCATGTCGCGGTCGTAACGGCGCCAGCGGATGTTCAAAAAGCTCGCGTTCTGTTGCGCGGTGAAATGACGGAAGACGAGTTCGAAAATATCCGTGCCAAGCAGACCCCAGACGCCGAAAAACGCGCCCGGGCAGATTTTGTCATCAGCACAGCTTTTGGCTTTGACTTCACCCGCGCACACGTTCAAGCCATTGTCGACCTTTTCGATAGGATGGATGCGGAGTCAGATCATGACTGAACTCATTCGGGAAATCGCCTTCGATACAGAGACCACCGGTCTGGAATGGGATCAGGATGATCGCATTATCGAACTCGGCGCGGTGGAACTGATCAATCACGTGCCGACGGGAA
>JBCCCT010000076.1:0-15307 GCA_039033355.1 Pseudomonadota bacterium
CGTGTGGGGGCACCATCAAACCCGGATCATTAAAGAACCATCCTCACTTTTATGAACCATCCCTTGCGACCCTGAGGCGGTGCAGTATGGCCAGATTCATCCTCACACAACCCTTTGAACTGTCCACGCGTTTCCGAAAAGCGATCCAGAGGGGACACGCGGCAAACGCAATAATTCGTGCGTAATTTCAGCGTCTACCGCTCATACGTTATGGCAATGATGATCGCGCTCGATATGCTCATCATTGCAGAGAGCCACAATCCGATCACATAGCCCATTGCCGCGCCCGCAAACACGGCAGCGAGTGCGACGCCAACCATTTGGGCGATGCGACTGGCAGTATTGTTGATCCCGGACGCCAGTCCTTCATCAGCGTCTTTGACATTCTCCAATACGCCGGCAGTCAACGGAGCGACCAGGGCGGCGAACCCCAGTCCGCAAATTGTCATGGGTGCAATGATACCTCGCCAAAGCGCGGCGTCCTGGTCGATCGCAAACCAGGCGAAGCCGATCGCCGTCATGATCGAACCAGCCATCAGCATGGGCTTAATCCCAATCCGGTCCGCCATGGCGCCAAAGCTGCGAGACAGGAAGCCGACGCAGAGTGTAAAGGGTAGAAAGACGAGACCGGATTCGATCGGGCTGAGACCGCGTCGCTCGATCAGCTCAAACGGAAGCAGGAAGAACATGATTGAAAGTCCTGCATAGAGGGCGAGCGTCGCAAGGTTGAGCCCGGTAAAGGTCTGGTTGCGGAAAATGTAACCGGGCAGCAGCGGATGTTCTGTTCGTTTTTGCCAGAGCCAGAACCCCGCAAACAGGATAGCAGAAACGCCAAACAGCACGAATGTATATGTCGGCGTCTGGCGCGGTTCGGCGGCAACAGTCTCACCTTCGATCGGGGCGATGAAGGACATGGCGAGGGCGAACACCAAAAGCCCCAGGGCCAATAAGACCGATCCAGGGATATCAAAGCGCCGCGGTGTACGGACTTGCGGTTTGTTGAGTGTTGCGAGGAGGGCAATCGTAACCGCCGCGATTGGAAGATTGATCCAAAACACGGCGCGCCAGCTGAACACTTCAACAAGCCAACCTCCCAGAATCGGTCCGCCCGCTGTGGTCAAGGCCGAGGCGGCGGCCCAGATACCGATGGCCTTGCTGCGTTCAGATTTCGCGAAGAGCTCGCCAATCAAGGCCAAGCTGGCAGGCGTGACGATGGCGGCGGCGGCGCCTTGCGCGATGCGTGATAGGATCAAGGTCAAAGCGCCTGGCGCCAAAGCACAGGCCGCAGACGTCAATGCGAACCCAACGCACCCCCAAATCAACATGCGGCTTCGCCCGAACGTGTCCACCAATGATCCGCCAATCATGGTCAGTGCAGCCAGAGCAAGGACATAACCGTTTAACACCCATTGAACTGCCACAACATTTCCATTCAGGTCCGCCTTCAGTGCGGGCAAGGCAACGGTCAGGGCGGACCCATCTATAAAGGCCATGGATGAGGCCAGAATGCAGGCGATCAGGCCACGCGTTTGTACGCGAATGCCCGGCAATCGCCCGGCTTGTTCCGGACACGGTTCAACGCGGATAGGGGCATCCAGGCAGGGGGGAGAGTAGGGCTGTGCCATGGGGCGAAGGTCTCGTGTAATCGCGGCGGATGTCGACGCCATAGCATGGATCGATCCGTCCGCAGCGTCTGACCGCGAAAAAGCGTGTTGAGATGAGACGGCTTATAACGCGATTCAAGGTCCGTCTCTCAGGCCAAATAGCGACCTGGCTATGTCCGGTTTCAGGAAAAGCGAATGAGAACAGTTTCGCAATTGAAAGTAAGGCATGTCTCTGGATTGGTCTAAATCTAATTTTGCACTCAATCCACGAACGCTCTCCGATCGCGCTCGGACGCGCTGGCATGGGAGCGATCGCTAATTCGCGCTCTGCGGACGGAATGTGACACCAGATTAAGGCGCGCGATCCGACGGAACTCGTGGGACCGTTCGTTTGACTTGAGACAAACAGTCTGGAGTTAAGCTCATGAATATTTCCGCATTCCTCAAGCCAATCCTTTTCGGCCTGTGTTTCATATCGTCTGCAGCGATTGCCGAAGCCGGCGAGTGGCGCCTGAGCCCTGCCGCGTGTCCCGATTTGCGCGAGGATCGCATCGATCGCCGCGTGACCACATCACGGCGCGATCTGCGTGAAGACATTCGCGATATGCGGCGGGTCGACTGTCCAGCCTCTGCCTGGACCTATGTGCCATCGAGAGGGGAACGCCGCGTCGCGCGCCGTGTCTATACCGGGCCGACCATCGTCTATGCCGGAAAACGCGGCTATTACCGGCCGCACGTCCGCCACAATATGCAGCCAGCTTTGATCAATATTATCATTGACTAGCAGCGAAGAAAGAAGCGCGTGCCAAACAACGCGCCGCCGACATCATTTGCCCGAACAAGAACAGGCACAAACGCGATAGAGACCTCCTCCCATGAACGTCATTTTGAAAACACTTCTGCTGGGCACTGGATCCATCCTGAGCCTGATCCACGCCGCCGCGCAGGAAGACTTGCTCCTGCAAGACACGATCGTCGTGGAAGGCAGTCGGTCCAATCCGATGCTGGCCAGTGTCGAGCCGGATCTTGCCCTCGATTTTGCCGACATTCGCTCCTATGGCGCCGCGAGCCTTGAAGAGCTGCTGGCGGACCTGGAGCCGCTTACCGAATCGTCAGGCGGAGGCACACCGGCGATCCTGCTGAACGGCCGACGCATTTCCGGGTTTCGCGAAATCCGGAACTATCCGCCGGAAGCCCTGGCGCGGGTCGAGATATTGCCGGAAGCGGTGGCGCTCAAATTCGGCTTTCGTCCGAACCAGAAAGTCATCAATTTCATCCTGCGTGAGCGGTTTCACGCCCTAACAGCGCGCAGTGCCATCGGCACCCTAACCGAGGGCGGTCAATCACAAGGCGATATCGATCTTTCGAATCTCAGAATTCGCGATGATCAACGCTGGAATGTCGATTTCGAATATGAGGTTCAAGACAACCTGTCAGAATCCGATCGCGACATCGTCAGTGACAATCCGAACGAGACCGCCGACCGCACCTTGCTTCCGGAACAGCAATCCATGGACGTGACGGCGAGCTTCAGTCACTTTCTGCCTGGCGATATCAGCGCGACTTATGTCGGTGGCCTGGAGGTGGCAGAGAGTCGCCGGAAGATCGCTCAAAGCGACCTCTCAGATACGCTGGCGCGTGACACGGATGAGATCGGTGTCGATGCTCAATTCGTGCTGGGCAAGGTTTATGCGGACTGGAATTGGACCGTGAATGGGGGCTATGCCTATCGCGATACGGACACCGAGACCGCGATCGACCCGATATCCGGATTCCAGGAGCGCACGGAGTCGATCAGCGAGTCCGCCAATCTTGAGGGCGTGCTATTCACCAAACTCTGGAACCTGCCAGCGGGCAATGTGGTATCGACCTTCAAGGTCGGTGCCGTGTCAAATGAGCTCGAGTCTAAATCAGAACAGAATGGTGTTTTCGACGCGTCTCGACTGACCCGGACAGAAACCAATGGGCAGGCAAATATCGACATCCCGCTGCTGCAGTCCGGGCAAGCGCGCAATCCCCTGGGGATGCTCAATCTCAACCTGAATGGAAGACTGGATAATGTGTCGGATTTTGGAACCCTGACCTCCTATGGCGGCGGCTTGACCTGGCAGCCGCTGGAATCCCTGCAGATCCTGGCATCGACGGCGTACACCGAAACCGCGCCGGACCTGGCTTTGCTCGGCGCGCCGATTTCGGTCACCGAAACCGCACGCGTCTTCGACTTTTCAACCGGAGAAACGGTCGAGGACGTCACGCGGGTCACGGGCGGCAATCCGGATCTCGAGTCCGAGGAGCGGACCGTTAACCGCCTGAACCTGACCTGGGACCCGTTCGAGACTCCCGACATCACATTCAATCTCGCCTATACGGACACGCGGACTCGCAACGCGATTCTGGGGTTTCCTGGCCTGACGCCGCAAATTGAATCCGCGTTTCCAGGCCGGGTGATCCGCGACGCAGATGGGAATTTGCTCAGTCTTGATGCGCGCGCAATCAACACGGATCGATCGACAACACGCCAGATTCGCTATGGCCTGAACTGGTCACACACTCTGCCGCGCCCTGAACGCCCGGACCTGAGCGGCGATGAACGCCGTCAGCTGCGAGAGATTTTCTTGCAGCGACTGGATGAAGAAGATCGCGCCAGAGTCGAAGCGCGAATTGCTGAACGCGAGGCGCGCCAAAGCGCCGGGCAGGAAGCAGATCGCGGTGCACGCGCCGGCCAGGGACGCGGGCGCGGAGGCCCTCGTGGGGGCCGAGGTGGGCGAGGCAGCGGGCGCATCTTCGCCTCTATCTTCCACACTTACGTCCTGGAGGACTCGCTTCAGATCACGGGGGACAGTGCGCCGCTTGATCTTCTGAACGGGGATGCGATCAGCGATCAGGGCGGCACAGCTGAGCATCGCGTGACGGGACAGGTCGGCTATGCCAAAGGCGCCATCGGTGCCTTTGTGCGCGCCAATTGGCGCAGCGAAACCAGGTTTGACGATGGCGTGAATGGCCAACTCAGATTCGATGATCTCGCGACGCTGAATCTGCGCCTGCAATACAATTTCGGCAACAACCCTCGATTGCTCTTGCGATATCCGGTCCTCGACAGTGCGCGGCTGGCCTTGTCCGTCGAAAATGTCTTTGACGCAAAGCAGCGGGTTACCACCGCTGCGGGTCTGACGCCTGTTACCTATCAACCGGACTTGCTTGATCCTCAAGGACGGGTCGTGACGCTGCGGTTCAGAAAGCTGTTCTATTAAGGCCTCGCTGCTGCGCGTGAGCAAGTCATGTTGCGCCGACCTTTAAATCGGCCTTCGTCCGGTTCCCTGATGAGCGCGCGCGACATAATCGGTCAGGCAGATATGGGCCGTGTGCAGGGCGATTGCGATCTCATCGTGCAGCGCCTGGTTGATCGGTTCTGCGGGATCATCGGGGACGTAGAGATCTTCAAAGATGCCCGCCAAATCAGACAGCGCCTTGGCCAGCAGGCGCGACGTTTCGACGATATCCGGGTGCACATTGGTCATGCGTCTGGTCTGCTTTCTGTTGTGGTGCGGTCTGGCATCGCTTGCGCACGGTACAGCTCAGCCAGATTGACCTCAGGCCAAGGTTTTGGCCAAACGACTGGATAATCGCGGGAGAATAATCGATCCCCATTTTCGAGATCGCCGCGGACCCCAACCTGCGGGATTGCACCTGGGCGATCAAAATATCGCACGCGGTCGCCGCAATAGCGAAATGACATGGCCCGGCGCCACTGGTCCGTCATGTTGCCACCCGCTCCGTGAATGGTCAGCACGTGGTGAATGATCACGTCACCCGGTTCAACGTCGAAGCTGATAATGTCGTAATTCTCGCGTTGCCCCTCAATGTCCGGGCAGCGTTGTTCCGGCGATGCCGCGATCGGGGTCTGGGAGATGAACACATTCGGGGCGTAAACCTCATTCCATTTGTGGGAGCCGCGAACGTATTCGACGACGCCATTCTCCGGGCAAGCCGGGTCGAGCGGGATCCACACGATCACGCAATGATCGCCAGCGATCTGAAAATAGGCGAGGTCCTGGTGAAAGGCTGTCTTCTGCCGACTGCGCGGACCTTTGACGAACGTCGTATCCTCCCAGAAATTGAGATACTGCGTGTCGAGCAGGTCAGCGACGAGTGCAGGCAAGGCAGAATCGAATGCGACTTGCCGAACGCCATGATCGTGTTTCCAGGCAGCGACGTCATAGAAGAAGCAGCCTTCCCCCGCTTGCAACTCATCTTCGAGCAATGGTCGCGCACGGTCATCGGCCCGAACGGTATCGCGCATACGTTCCATGTCGAACCGAGTGGCACCCTGGGTCGAGACCGCCCGGTCGGACGATGTCCAGATCTGCCGGGCGATATCTTCGAAGTCGTATCCTGTGGGTGAAGTCGACAGGGCGCCAATCTGCCGGTCGACGCTGCCGCTGAGCTTGGCGATCTCATCCGCGGATAAGGCGTTGCGGAGACAAATTACGCCGTCCTCTACGAAGTCCCGCTTGTCTTGATCGGTCAACATGTTTCAGTCCTTACGCTGCACGGTATGTTTTACGAATGGAGTTTGTTCGGATCAGCTCAGCGACGACGTCCTCGGCATTCGCCAGACGCTCCCGCTGGCGCGCATTTGTCGCTCGATCGATTTGCGATACCGCAGGGATCCAGGCCCAGCCGTCAGGTGTGTCCCGCACAGGCGCCCCCAACGGCTCCGTTACCCAAACGCGCCGAGCCAGATTGAACAGCCTTTGATGAGTCAGCCAGGACAACTGCGTAATCCCGTTATCGATGCAATATTGCGTCATGCCGATCCCGAGATTGCACCTGATCTTGAACTCTTTGACCGGGTCATTGTAGAGCGTGCGATCAATGACATAGCGCGAGCATTCCCAGGTATCCGCTCGCTGCGGGTAGGGCTGAAGCGTACAATAGTCCGCGAACAATTCGCTCAACATGTGCGGCTCAGTCGTCGGGTTGAGACGGGTTGAGGCTACGACTTTTCTCAGATTCGGATCGGTCACAGTGATGTAAACCGTATGCCTGGTATCAAACTGGTCCTTGTCATAGCCCGGCTCGATACCGGGAATATGCCATCCCCACTGTCGGACACACACATCATACCGATTGCGGTGCATGCTCTCGATGGTTTCGGTGTGTTCGGCTCGATTCTCTGGCGTGATGGTCTGGTACACGGATGCGGCACTCCTTCTGCATGCACAGAAGATTTCACAAGCGAGCCGGATCAGCATGTCCCTAAAAAGGGACAATTGACGTCAGGCGAAGATCATATTCTTGGCAATCGCCGTGGCCACCGTGTGAGCCCGGTTCAGTGTCCCGAGCTTGGCCGCCGCGCGCAAGATCGTTTTGTTCACTGTATCGGGTTGGATGTTGAGAATGGCGGCAATGTCGCGATTGGTCTTCCCCGCGGCGGCGAACTGGATCACCTCAGCCTCGCGGACCGAGAGGTCAACCAGTCTCTGATATGGGAACGGGCCGAGCAGGTTCTCGAGCTGCGCATAAGCGGCGAGCGAAACCAGTTCGACCTCACCAAGATCGCTGCGGGACAGATCCAGCTTGTCGCCGCCAAGAGAGACGGCGCCCGATACACTGTCTATGGAATGCACCGGAAAGATATATCCATCCTTGATGCCGTAATCCCGGGCCTGGTCGACCACTTTCTGGCCGCGTCGCGTTGCCCATTCCATGGCTTTTTGCCATCTAAACGGGCGCTTCGATCGGAGCGCTCCCAGTGCCACGGGATCGTGCATCAGGTCATAGCGCTCTGATCTACGGGTCAGGAGTTCATCGGGCCATGTCGAAACCACGAGAATGTCGCTTTGGGGCACATTGGCCGGATTGACCAATTGCCCGAGATGAATGTGGGTAAAGCCGAAAAACTCGACAAAGTCTGAAAATATTTTTTGAACGTCGCCGGATGTTTCCGCGTTCTGAATGCCTCGAATTGCACCCAGAACGCGCTCGCTATTTTTCGAAATCATGCCGCCACCTCTAGCAGGATAGACGCTTTCGCGTCGGATTATCCCCTAGTCTCATGTGAAAACTAGCAGCTATGTGCGGGAGGTAAATTGTGAAATTCCACATTCCGGTATGTCGGGTTGAAATCACCTCGTCATAGCGTAGACGTCCAGACGCTCAATCAGCTGTGCTCAATCCGTTTTCGGGCCACCGGGCATGATCGGGCGGTCGCGC
Organism: Pseudomonadota bacterium; assembly: GCA_039033355.1. Lineage (GTDB taxonomy): Bacteria > Pseudomonadota > Alphaproteobacteria > Caulobacterales > Hyphomonadaceae > Henriciella. The sequence continues at coordinate 7,821 of JBCCCT010000076.1, forward strand.
CAATTGCCCATGCTGCGGACGCGGTCATACATGACCAGTGCGCCGGCCAGACTGACATTGATGCAAAACTTGGTCGGGATTTTCACGACATGATCGCACCGCTCGACCATGGCAGGAGACAGGTTGCCGCGTTCGGGGCCGAGCACGTAAGCGGCCATGCGGGGATGTTTGAACTCAGGCAATTCCACAGCGTCATCGGTGAGTTCGATGCCGACCAGCTGACAGCCTTTTGGAAACACCATCTCATCCATCGATTCCCAGGCATAATAGGGGACATTCTTGAAGGTCCGTGACGTGTCGGAGAGATTGGCGATCCTGGTTCGGTCGGCGGCTTGTACCGAAAACACGAAACTGGCGCCAAACGCATTGGCTGTGCGCATCAGTGCGCCGAGATTCATCGGCTTGGAAATGCCTTCAGCGCCAATCGCGAAATAGCCTTTCATCAGATCACTCCCAGACCAAATCGACCGATCGCGATCAGGACAATCAGCAAAACTGGCAACACGATACTGTATTTGCGCGCCCGTCGCAGGTGATTGAGCGGCATGGGATAGGTCGCTTGCAAATGGGCCACCGCCTCACTCAACCAGGGTTTTGCGGACTCGGGCAGGGGTTTGGCGCCAGCAGCCCAGACGACCACCGAATTTGCCTTGACGCGATCCTCCAGATCGCTGCGCCACGCCTTTAGCGCCCGGCGCAGCACCAGGGCCACCATGACGCGCATTTGCACCGCCAGGGCGAACCCGAAGCCGAGCACGCCAAACAGGATCCAGAATAGAACGGTTTTGTCCAAACCCAGTGTCTCCGCTACGTCAGACCTTCACAGCGCCCGTTGCCATGGCTACCAAAGCTTCGTCAACGAATGAGATGAGGAAACCTCCATATGAAAGCCCTGCTCTCCAAAGCTCCTGGCGGCACTGATACACTGGTGCTGGAAGACATTGAAAGCCCAAAGGCGGGCAAAGGTGAGGTGGTCATCGACGTCAAGGCGATCGGCGTAAACTTCCCGGATACATTGATCATCCAGGACCTGTATCAATTCAAACCCGAGCGTCCCTTCAGCCCGGGCGGCGAAGTTTCCGGCGTGGTCAAAGAGGTCGGCGAGGGGGTCACCAATCTGCAGGTCGGACAGCGCGTGATTGGATCTTGCGGCTGGGGTGGCATGCGTGAGGAAATGACGCTCGAAGCCGGGCGCTGCATTCCAATTCCGGACTCAGTCCCGTTTGACGAGGCGGCCGCCTTCGTCATGACCTATGGAACCTCATATTATGCCTTAAAAGACCGGGCGGATCCGAAGCCGGGCGAGAAGCTGCTCGTGCTGGGTGCGGCGGGCGGCGTCGGCATTGCTGCGGTCGAGCTCGGCAAGGCCATGGGGCTGGAAGTGATTGCCGCTTGCTCGACGCAGGAAAAGGTTGATTTCTGCCTGTCCAAAGGCGCGGACAAGGGCCTGGTCTATGATCGTGGTCCGCTGGATCGGGGCCAGCAAAAGGCTTTCTCCAATGCGATCAAGGAAATGAGCGGCGGCGGCGTCGATATCATTTATGACGGGGTTGGCGGGGACTATGCCGAACCAGCTGTGCGGGCGATGAATTGGGAAGGCCGGTTCCTCGTGATTGGCTTCCCGGCCGGGATCCCGAAACTGCCTTTGAACCTGACCCTCTTGAAATCCTGCGATGTGCGCGGCGTGTTCTGGGGCGCCGCAGTGGCGCGTGACCCGGCGGCCAATCAGCGCAATCTCGCCGAGATGTTTGCCATGTACCAGGACGGCAAGATCAAGCCGCACGTCTCCGAAACCTTCCCGCTGGCGCGGGGGGGAGAAGCGATTCAGTATCTGATCGACCGCAAGGCGCTCGGAAAAGTCGTGGTTACCGTCTGACGGCTGCCGGCGATTTTGCGGGACGTCTTGCAGGCCGAAGGGCTTCGCGGAAAATCGTGCCCAGAATATAGGCGCCGGCCAGGATCACACCTTTCACGGTGCCGGATATTTTAGACACGCCAATGCGGCGGCGATAAGCGACCGGCACTTCCGTGCAGCGCAAATTCTGTTTCAGGGCCCGCACTTGCATTTCGACGGTCCAGCCAAAGGTCGGGGCTTGCATGGCGAGCCGCTGATAGGCGCTGCGCCGGATCGCACGAAACGGTCCAAGATCGGAGAAGGGGCCATTCCAGAACCAGCGCATCAGGCTGGTCGCCAGGGCATTGCCCCAGCGCTGCGGCAGGGTCAGCGCGCCGATCTCTGTGCGCCCCAGGGCCCGTGAGCCAATCACCAGATCCGCCTCGCCGCGCAAGATAGGTGCGATGAGCGAGGGAAGATCCGCCGGGTCATCGGCGCCATCGCCATCCATGAAAATCAGCACATCGCAATCTGCGGCCGCCGCGACGCCCGCCAGACACGCCCGGCCATAGCCTGGCTCGGCCACATAAATCACGTCGGCGCCGGCCTGGGCGGCGCGCTCGGCGGTTCGGTCCGTCGAGCCATTGTCGACGACGATCACTCGGTCCACCTGGTGGATGACGCTGTCGACAACGCCGCCAATCGCAGCTTCCTCATTCAGCGCTGGAATAATGATGACCGATTGCATCACGGGGCTCCTTTTGTCGAAATTCATGGGCGAGAACGGCCAGCGGAAGGCCGAAGGCAATCGGGACAATGATCCATTGATAGATCGGATCCGCATCTCCCATCTGAAACCGCAGCCAATAGAGCGGCGCCAGCAAAACCAGGCAGCGCAGGCCAGCTGCCGGGACCAGCGCCAAAAAGGGGGCCAGCCAGATCAAATACCAGGGATACCCGGTCGGAGAGAGGAAGATCAGGCTGGCAATCACGGCCGTCATGAGCGCCGGCAAGTGCGTCGTGACCTGGGCGTATCGCAGAGACAGAAAGCCGGTGAGACCGATCACGGTCACGGCGACGAGCAGGCGAGCGGCCTGGCCGGGTTCCGCCATCTGGGACAGCAAGACATCTTCCAACAGGGCAAATAGGAACGCATGGGTCCGCCAGTCAGAAGCATAGGCGTTCAATCCGGCTTCAGGTTGTATCGCGTGTAAAAGCTGCGGCGCGAGCAATACCCCGGTTGCGCCGATGATGAGGGCGCTGATCCAGATCAGCCGCTGCAGCTGGAACAGGTAGGGACGCGCGATCAAAGGAAAGAGCAGGATTGGCCAAAGTTTCACGCCGGCCGCCCCGGCGAGCGCTAGCGAGGCCCAGCCGGGGCGATGCTGCCGGGCGAGCAACAGCGCCCCGAGCAGGAAAGGCAGGACCAGAATGTCCATATGCCCGGCGCCAAACCCCTGCAGGATGACCACCGGGTTCCACCAATAGAGCGACGCCCAGACCGACGCGCGCTGATAGGATTTCAGCAATCGCAAAAGCAGCACGAAAGTGACGAGATCGGCCAGCAGCAAGACCAGGCGCCAGCCTGTCAGGCCGAACGGATCCACCACGTGGGCAAGCGCAAACGCCGCCTGGGTGAGGGCCGGATAAATGGTCGAAACATAAGGGTAATTGATCCGCTCATGGATCTCGGGATGGTCCGCAGCCAGCGTTTTGAGAACCGCGAGATCCGGGTCGATCTGCTCTGTTTCAACGGGCTCAAACAGAAGATCAGAGCCTGCTTCGCTTGGTGCGTATTGATAAGGATCGATCCCCCGCGCAGTGACGGCGCCATCCCACAGGTAGCGATAGGAATCATCTTCCAGAATGGGTGTGGAGAAGAACATCGCGCCACGGGCGACTAGTCCGATTACCAGAATCAGCGCCAGGGAGGAGTTCCGAGTCGAAGCGGCCTTGATTTGGAAGGGTAGCGAAAACCACACTGCCCCGGCGATCAAAGCGACGGCGATATAGGCCAGGACCGGCATCTCGGCGATGGTTTTGCCATAGGGAAACCAGGCTGACAGAACGCTCAATCCGATCAGCAACGCGGCGATGAAACAGCCGGTTCTCTGGATCGGGTTGAGCGTATTCATGATCGGTGTCTAGGACCCGAACCCACCGCGGGACACACTTCCGCCACCGCTACTGCCAGATCCAACATTCGCCTGGCGCGCTTGATATTGCTCGAACTCTGTCGAGAAATTGCGGCGGTCCAGCTTGGCATTCGTGCGGACCAGATCCTGGTGTTTTGGCTGAACCAGCGTTGCGAGATGCGCCCGCAATGCGGTCTCGTCATTGTCATAGGCCAGAGGCAGGTACCAATCGAAATAGGCGCTGATGCGCACCTTGTCGCCGCGCACGCGAAGGTTTCGCGTATCGGCGCTGAACCGGGCTGCCGCTTCGGCCAGCTTGTCATGCACATCGGCGCCGGTGAACGGGCGCTGGGGCAGGGATGGACCGCCGCGCACGCCTTGATAGAGGCCGAAAATGATGTTCGGCTCATCCCAGCCAGCAAACAGGATGTCTTGTTCAATATCCTGCAGAGACAGCGCTGTGCCGGCGACGGTGATCCGTTTCTCGGTCCAGAAAGCGCCTGGATCAGACGGCGTGCCGCGCTTCTTTTTGTAGCCGCGGACGCGTCGCTCTTCGGAGATCGCCTGAACCAGCAGGAAGTTGCGGGTGTTCAGCCAGTAAGCGAGCTGTTCGTCGCGATTCAGCTGCTCGACCGGTACGGCTGCCAGATAGTCCGCGTAATCGGAAAAGAAGGGCAGCGCCTGGGCATGCGCCACATCATAGGCGACAAGCGTGCGACCGCGTTCATTGGCGGTCAGCGAACGGATCATTTCCGCATAAGGGTTGGAGTCGACGGTCGCCGAGCTTTCGGCATCATATGTCGTGAAGAGCGGTTCCGCCGTCGCGGCCAGGGGCGTGGCCAGTCCAGCGAGAGAAAGCGCGAGTGCGGAGAGCACGGCTTGGGGGAGACGAGCATGAGGCATAATCGGTCCTGTCCTGCATTGATCTTTATGGGTCATCAGGCCCTGGCGCGGGTCCAAAGCAGGCGCAGGATGAAACGCAATGCGTTCACTTGAAACTCAAACTCGCTCACGGTTTGGTCATCGTCCTGGGAAGACGAGTGGTTATGATCTTGGGGAATTAAAGGGCGCTTCAGCGCGTCGGCGCATCAGTGGAACTTGCATACCCTTGTCAGGATCGGAGTCGCCGCTTTCAAATCGATTGACCAATCGATAGGCGAGCCAGAAGCCGACAATGCCGAAGACGACACCGCCAACGGATTGACCGATCAGAACGCCGGGCGCGCCGCCCAGGGCAGCGCCAACGGCAATGAATGGTACGACGCCGATCGTATTCTTCCCCCAATTCAAAAAGGTCGAGAAAAGCGGGCGGCGCAAATTGTTGAAGGCGGCATTCGAGACAAAGAGCGTCCCATTGAACAGGAAGAGCGGCGCAACCACGAGGGCAAACCAGAAGATAATATTCGCCCCTTCTTCGCTCAGTTTGAAACTGTCAGAAATGAAGCCATGCGTCAGCAGCAGGATGAGCCACATGGCGGCGACATAGATAGCCGTGAACTGGACCGCTTTGATCAAGGTTCCGCGCACGCGCCCGAACTGTTTGGCGCCGAAATTCTGACCGATAATCGGCCCGACAGCACCAGAGAGGGCGAAGATTACACAAAAGGCCAGAGGGGTCAGACGCCCGGCCACGGCCATCGCGGCGACCGCGCTGTCGCCAAATTCTGAGATGGCGCGGGTCACAAACCCATTGCCGAATGGCGTTGCAACATTGGTCAACATGGCCGGGGCTGCAATCGCGACGATCGGCGCGAGGTCCGATTTGAATCGCGCCGCATTGATCCGAGCGAATCCACCATAGTGTTTGAAGATCGGGTAGAGGGCGGTTGCCAGCGTCGCAAACCGTGCCGCCACGGAGGCATAGGCGGCCCCGTCCAGACCGAGGCCAAAGCCGAAAATCAGGATCGGGTCGAGGATCGCGTTCACAGCGCCAGCGGTCAGCGTCACCGTCATCGCCCGGCGGGCATCGCCGCGGGCGCGCAGGATCCCGGTGGCCATCATGCCGATGGCCGCGATCGGCATTGCCGTCACGACGATCCGGAAATAGCGCACGGCCAGGTCCAGCGTGTCGCCCTTAGCGCCAATCAATCCGATCAGGGAGGGGGCCCAGATCCAGCACAAAGTTGCCAGCACTATGCTGACCAGGGCGCCGAAAACCATCACACTGGAGGCGATCATCCGGGCCTCCAAAGGCTTGTCCTGGCCGAGCCTTTGCGCCACCAGCGCACTGGTCGCGATGGTCAGCCCGATGGAGACAGAGAAGGTGAAGAACAGAACCGTACCGGCAAATCCAACCGCCGCCGCCAATTCCGCTTCGCCCAGCATGGAAATGAATAACAGGTCGGCAAAGTCGACCAGGAAGATCGAGACCAGGCCGATGCTGGCGGAAGAGGCCATGATGATGATGTGGCGCAGCAGATTGCCTTCCAGAAAGATTGCCTGCTTGTTCGCCATACCCGGTCCCTCGCGCGCCGCATGCCCCGCAGTCAGCCTCGCGCTGCGCCCGAAACCTTGCTTCAATACCTGCACATATAGGAGGAGACCCGCCCATGAGCCAGATCCAAGGCCACTGTGATCCGGAATTTTCACAAGTCAGAGAAGAATTTGAGCGCAATTTCGCGGAACGCGGCGAAGTTGGGGCTTCGGTTTGTCTGTCGGTGAATGGCGAGACCAAGGTCGATCTCTGGGGTGGTGTGGCCAATCCGGAAACCGGTGAGGCCTGGCAGGAAGACACGGTTTCCATTGTCTTCTCATGTACCAAGGCGGCGACGGCCTTGTGTGCGCATATCCTGATTGATCGTGGTCTGCTCGATCCGGCGGCACCGGTTTCGGACTATTGGCCGGGTTTTGCCAAGAATGGCAAAGAAGCGACCACGGTTCAGATGATGCTCAATCATGAAAGCGCTGTGCCGACCAATCGCGATCCCATTCGCGAAGGCGGGTATCTGGATTGGGACTATATGATCTCGCGCATGGAAGATGAGACGGCCTGGTGGGAGCCAGGCACCCGCAATGGCTATCACATGGTGAATTTCGGCTGGACCGTCGGAGAACTGGTGCGGCGGGTTTCGGGCCAGTCGCTGGGACAGTTCTTCGCCAATGAAGTGGCCGCACCAACTGGGGCGGACTTCTGGATCGGTGTGCCCGAGGATTTCGCCAGGCCGATTGCCCCCATCCTGCTTTATGAACCGAAGGAAGGAGACATTCCGACCGCGTTCACATTGAAACTGTTCAGCGAGCCACAATCCTTGCAGGCGCTGTCTTTCCTCAACAATGGCGGCTGGAACATGAATGACCCGGAGGCGCATAAAGCCGAAATTGGCGGTGCAGGCGGCATTTCCAATGCCCGGGGACAGGTCGCTTGGTACACGCCATTAGCGACCAATGATGGCAGCCTGGTCTCGGCAGATCGCCTCGCGGCCATGGGGCGCGTGACAACGGCGACGGGCATCGATGCGACCTTGCTGGCGCCGACCCGGTTTGCGTCCGGCTTCATGAAATCGATGGACAATCGCGCC
>JBCCCT010000077.1:0-14759 GCA_039033355.1 Pseudomonadota bacterium
CCGCAGGAAGAGGTCCCAGCGCAATCAATCGCCGACATTCGGTCATTTATGCTCGAAGTCGAATGGAGCGCGCTGGACGAAGAAGCGATCATCCCGGCGGGCGATCCTCGCATGGACGAGAACCGCCCGGACGATGAAAGTCCGAATTAGGACCGGTCGCGCGTCAGATCAGCATAGATAAGCTGTGTGAAGCTCGCTTCATTAATAAAGGCCCAGGCCCAATCCTCGACCCAGGGAGTGAGCGGCGCAGCATCCAGAATCGCTTCGATATCCTTGCCAGCATCCACTTCTGCTTGAACGGCAGCCACTGTGCCATTCAACATGTCCAGGATTTCGGCGATATCGGCCTCGTTGGAAAGCGGGCCGTGTCCCGGAATGATACGGGTCTCTTCGCCGGCCAGCTCCGCCATGGCGGTCGAGGCGGCGGCAAATCCCGAGAAAGTGCCGCCTGAGGTGACATCAACGAAGGGGAACATGCCGCTGAACATCAGATCACCGGTATGCAGGACGTCTGCTTCCTCGAAATAGATGAAAGTGTCGCCGTCCGTATGCGCGTCTGGCGCATGAATCAGACGAATGGTCTGACCGTTCAGATACAGGGTCATTTCGTCATTGAAGGTGATCACGGGCCAGGCCGCGGGTGGCGAAGCCGGTGTCGTATTCTCCTGTCCGAAAAAGTCCCGCGTCACATCTACGGTGACCCGGTCGCGGACGCCCTGATGCGCGATGATGGTCGCGCCATTCTCTCCCAGAATGGCATTTCCGCCAGTATGATCGCCATGCCAGTGGGTGTTGACGAGATAGGTCGGTTTGGTCCCGGCAATCTCATTGATGGCGTTCAGAATGCCAGGCGCCATATCGGCATATTGGCTGTCTATGACGAACACGCCATCCTCGCCGGCCAGGACACCGATATTACCGCCGCGACCCTGCAGCATATAAAGACCATCGCCGAGATCGGTCGTCGTGATCGGTGTCGGTTGAGCCTGCTTGGTTAGAGGAATATGCGCGCCATGCGCATAAGCGGCCGGGCTGGCAAGCAGTCCCAGCGCAATCAAACTTCCAGTAATTTTCATGAATATCTCTCCCAAAAGATGGGACAGATATATGTGCGTTGGTCGGTCTGACCAATCACAAACCGGTTAGCGCATGGAGATCGGCGTTCGGACGCGCTTAAGCGGCGCTTTCTTCAACCGCCTGCGGACAGACCAGGTCCTTGATCGCATCGACATCGCTTGCGGCGCGCAGCTTGTCGCGCAGATCGGCATTGCGAAACGCGCGGCTAACCTGAGCCAGTGCGCGTAAATGATCCGCGCCGGCGGCGATCGGGGCCAGGAGCATGAAGATCAGGTCGCACGGACGCCCATCAATGGCGTCAAAGTCGACACCATCGACCAGCCGCACAAAGGCGCCGACAGGCGATTTCAGTTCCGGAATGCGCGCATGCGGGATGGCGACGCCTTCGCCAACACTGGTCGACCCCAGATTCTCGCGCTCAATCACGGCGTCAAAAATATCGCGGCCATCAATGCCATGCTTTTCGCCAATGGCCTTGGCCAGCGTGCTCAAAACCTGTTTGCGAGACTCGCTCATTTGCGGAGCAAGAACCACACCCTCCGCGAGGAGGCTAGAAAGATCATTTGCCATCTAATTTAACCTATCGGCTCAATCGGCGGCGGAATGACCAGCTGGATCGACCCAGCCAATATTTCCGTCCTCACGCCGGTACACCATATTGAGGCCGCTGTGTTTCACATTTCGAAACAAAACGGCAGGGGTGTCTGACAGTTCAAGCTGCATAACAGCTTCCGAAACAGACATGGTTTTCACGTCTGACGCAGATTCTGCAACGATGAGTGGGGCTTCGCCCTTGTCCTCAAGCGTATCTTCGTCACTGCCCTTGATAATGAAGGCGGTGGCCGGCTCACTCGGTAAAGGCGAGCGCTTATGATGGTCTTTCAACCGGCGGTGATATCGCCGGACCCGTTTTTCCATTTTTTCCAGCGACTCTTCCAGCGACGCATAAGGGTCGCTGGCGGCGCCGGTGGATTGCAGGACAATGCCGGAGGGCAAGTGCACATTGCAATCCGTGATCACTTCATGACCGCGTTTTTCGACGGTCACGCTGGCCTCGAAACTTCGATCAAAATATTTGGTAACAGCGGCCTCCAGGCCTCCTGAAATGCGCTCTCTCAGCGCATCTCCAACATCTAAATGTCGTCCTGCGATTTGTATCGTCACGGAGAACTCCGTTGGTTAAGTGCTCATTATAACGAGCAATTTCTACAAGGCGAGCCCCCACCTCATAATTCGTTTAATGCACAAGGCATTGCAAGCTCTATACCGATGACGATTAAGTCACCTTTGCGTGGTTAATCGCGCAATAGCTCATTAATGCCGGTTTTCGAACGAGTCCGCTCGTCCACCGTCTTGATTATGATCGCGGCAGCAAGCGCCGGACCCCCATTCTGCCCCGGAAGACTGCCGGGGACAACCACTGAATAGGGTGGCACTTCGCCATACCGGATTTCACCCGATTGGCGATCCACAATCTTGGTCGATTGCGACAGGAATACACCCATGGCCAGAACCGAGCCTTCGCGGACAATCACGCCTTCAGCGACTTCAGCCCGCGCGCCGATAAAGCAATTATCCTCGATGATGACCGGGCTGGCTTGCAAGGGTTCCAGCACGCCGCCAATTCCAGCGCCGCCCGAAATGTGGACATTCTTTCCAATCTGCGCGCAGGATCCGACCGTCGCCCAGGTATCCACCATGGTGCCGCTATCGACATAGGCGCCAATGTTCACGAAGGATGGCATCAAGACCGCGCCTGGCGCGATATAGGAGCCACGGCGAACCGTGGCGGGCGGCACGGCGCGGAATCCTGCGGCTTCAAACTCAGCGGCACCCCAGCCCTCAAACTTGCTGGGTACCTTGTCCCACCAGGTGCCGCGATGACCCGGGCCGCCATCCATGATCGCATTGGCGTTTAGGCGGAAGGACAGAAGCACGGCCTTTTTCAGCCATTCATTGACGGTCCAGCCGCCTTGTCCGTCGGGCGCGGCGACGCGCACTTCGCCGCTGTCGAGCAAGGAGAGGGAAGCATCGACAGCTTCGCGAATTTCGCCTTGCGTGTCGGTATTGAGGTCGTCGCGGGTTTCCCAGGCAGCATTAATCAGTGCAGCTAAGCGATCAGGCATGGTCTTGGCGTCTTTCTGAAGATCTTATTGAACGATCGAACGTATGAATTGCGTCAGGTCGCGGGTGACATAGTCGATATGTGGGGGAAGGTCATCCCCAATTCCAGCGGGACGCGCTGACGCAGGCTCATGGCTCCAATCCTTGTCCGATTGTACCAGTACTGTGGCAAACCCCATGGCCTGGGCCGGCGCCAGGTTGCGGGCCAGGTCTTCAAAGAAAACCGCCATGCGCGGATCAATCTCGAATTGCGCGATGAAAGCGTCATAGGAGGCCTGATTGGGCTTTGGCGTGAAGGCGCTGTCCTCGATCGCGAAACTGCCATCAAAGACATGCCCCAGGCCCATATAGTCCGTCACCCGTTTGGCATGTCCGCGCGAGCCATTGGTATAGACGAATTTGCGTCCGGGCAGGGCTGCGATGGCGTCGGCCAGGTCCGGTGTTTTCGGCAAAGGCGACAGATCGATCTCGTGCACATGTGCGAGGAACTCATCCGGTGCCATGCCATGCATCGACATCAGACCGTTCAGCGTCGTGCCATGTTCGGCATAATAGCGTTTTTGCGTTGCCCGCGCTTCTTCGCGGGGCAGACGGAGAAAGCGCGCCACAAAGTCAGTCATGCGCTGGTCGATTTGCGCGAACAAATCACACTCGGCCGGGTAGAGCGTATTATCGAGGTCAAACACCCAGGCCTGGCGATCCTTCAGAGCGATGCCGGGTCGCTCACTATCAGCTGCCATCGACGGGTTCCCCGAAATCGCGGTCGAAAAACTCAAATACCAGTTTACGATTGACCGGTGCCGGCGTGGCGACAAACAGGCCCGTGCGATAGGCCGTCTCCTCGCAGGCTTCGCGTCCGGTAATCGCGAATTTAGCTTTTGAGACACAGAAAGAGTCGCTGCCGCGGGTCAGAGTGCGGATTTCGCCTTCGCCCGCTTCCATTTCGGCATAGGCGAACAGACCGGCCTGCAAGAGCGGCTCATCAATCACCCGGGCGCAACCTCCGGCTTCGAGCAGCCACCAGCCACGGCTTTCCCAGCCTTCGCCGCGGCGCCGGGCCATGGCGCTCCAGATGCGATTATTGGTGCGATTGCAGAACGTCAGGCCGACATTGCGGGCCCGGTCAATCGCGGTCTGTTCGAGAATATCCATCAGGTCAGCATCGGTCGTGTCGGCGGCGAGCCCTTTTGACGTCAGGAAATCGCCAATCGCGGCGCGCGTCTTGCGGCCGAGATAACCATCAATCCGCCCGGCATAGACGCCGGCATTGTCGAGCAGGCGCTGCACGCCGGCGGCGCTGGCCTGTTCCAGCGTGCGTTTGTCTGTCTCGGTAAAACTGGTGCGCCAGCGCTTGGCGTCCTCGATCAGGACCGGGCGGAACTCCCGCGCTTCCAGGCCCATGACGCCGCAATCCGGAATATTCTCAACTGCGAAACTGCCGGTTGGATCAATGCAAAGCTGGGTCTGTCCGCCCCAGACCTTGCGACCGCCGCGATGGGCGGTTGAGGAGCGTCCGAATAGATAATGGATGCCCGGCCGCAATGTGCCTTCAACCACGCGTTCACAGGCGCCCGGGCGCAGCCGGGTCCAGCCCTGGACCACCACGCCCTGGCCTTCATAGCGGCCGGTCGAGGCTTCGATAATGTAGCTGGTCTCGTTGCAGATCTCCCAGCCATCCGAATTGGTCTGGGCCGTCGCGGTGACGGGTAAAGCCATGGTTAACGCAAACGCGAAAAACCCGAGGACAATCTTAATAGACAAAGGTACCTGCGCCATGTTCGGTAAAGAGCTCCATGAGCAAAGCGTGTTTTGCACGCCCATCTAAGATGACTGCCCCGCCAACGCCCATGTTGACGGCTTTTGCAGCCGTTTCAAGCTTCGGAATCATTCCACCTGTAATTGTCCCATCCTGCATCAGGCCATCGACCCGGTCGCGGCGGATCTCGCGCATCAGCGTGCCTTCCTTGTCGAGCACCCCTGCGACATCGGTCAGAAGCAGCAACCGTTTGGCCTGAAGCGCCGACGCCACGGCCCCGGCAGCGGTATCGGCATTAACATTGTAACGCCGATCATCCTCGCCGACCCCAACCGGGGCGATCACCGGAATGATGCCACTATCACTTTCCATCAGCGCATTGACGACCGAGATGTCAATTTTGTCAGGTTCACCAACATAGCCGAGATCGACGACTTTCTCGATTTCGCTGGTCGCATCGCGCTGGGTGCGGGTCGCCTTGGTGACGCGCATCAGGTCGCCGTCCGAACCGGACAGGCCGACCGCCTTGCCACCAGCAGCGTTAATCGCGCGAACAATGGATTTATTGATTGGGCCGGACAGCACCATCTCAACCGCTTCCATGGTCGCGTCATCGGTCACGCGCAGGCCGTCGCGAAATTCCGATTGAATGCCGAGCCGGTCGAGCAGATTGGCGATTTGCGGCCCGCCGCCATGCACAATCACGGGATTGGCGCCAAGATGCTTGAGCAGCACCACATCGCGGGCAAAGGCCTCCGACAGCGCCTCATCAACCATGGCATGACCACCATATTTGATCACAATCGTGCGCCCGGCATAGCGCTGAATATAAGGCAGCGCCTCGGACAGGGTCTCAGCGGTCAATTGCGCGGGTTGCAGCGGCGTATCAGTCATGGCGCAGGCTCTTAGCCGGATTTGAGCCTCAGGCAAAGAAAAACACCCCCGCTTTCTGCGAGGGTGTTTGTTTGGGGTGCCGCCCTTAAGGCTTAATAGACCACACCAATCCGGGCCCCGAAGAATTGCGGTGTGCCGGCAATGAAGGTTGGAATGCCGAACGCATCGCCGGTATTCCCCGCATCGATCAGATACTCTTCGTCAAACAGGTTGGTCACATAGGCGCTGACAAACCAGTGATCGGTCAGGTCCAGCTGGGCATTGAAATTGACCAGAGCATAACTGTCCTGGGAGATCGCATCGCGCTCTGTATTGTCAAAGAAGACTTCGGACTGCCACGTCGCGCTCGGCACCAGGGACAAGGCACCGACCGGCGTATCGAGGATCAGTTTGGCAGCGATAGAGGCCGTCTGGTCGGGCGACAGGCGCAGCTTGTTGCCAGAGAAAGGCGCGCTGACCTGATCGTCAAACCGGGCCTTGTTATAGCCATAGGACGCCGTCAGAGCGAACGTATCGGTGGGTTCATAGCTGAGCTCGATCTCGGCCCCTTCGGCGGTTGCGTCGCCCGCATTGATCGGTTCAAGCAAGCCCTGATCATTCACTTCCGTAGTCTGGAAGTTACTGTAATCATAGTAGAAAACGGAAGCATTCAGGTTAAGTTGATTGTCAAACAGGCTGCTTTTGACGCCCGCTTCGAAGGCGTCGACGACTTCCGCATCCAGTGTCGTGAACCCGGCAGTTGGATTACTGGCCGAGGCGGTGATGACTTCAGGCCGGCGCCCGCTTGCGGCATTGGCATAGATGTTGACCGATGGGTTGACCTCATACTTGGCCGCCACGCGCCAGGTCAGAGCGTCGAACTCATCGCTTGATTCAATCAGCCCGCCTGTATCCTGCACGAACAAGCCGGCAAATGTGACATTGCTCGGGCCTTCCGGGAACTCGACGAGCAGGCCGCTGGTCTTTTCATCCTTGGTATAGCGCAGACCGCCGGTCAGCTCGAACCGATCGGTCACGTCGAAAGAGACGTCGCCAAAGACCTCATAGCTTTTCGTGTCCCCAAAATTGGTGAACACCTCATTGTGGATCGGCTTGAGCGGAACAATTGTCCCATTCTGCGCAAACACGGTCAGATTAAAGTCGGGCAGAGTCTCTACATCAGGTGCAGTCGGCGGCACGATGAGCCCGCCCAGGAAAGCCTGAACGGCGCGCTCATCATAGGTGAGCGGCACTTCCTGGCTGCCGGTTTCGTCAAAATAGCTGGCGCCGACAAAGCCGCGGAGCCGTTCATTGACATCGAAATTGAGACGCAATTCCTGGCTGAATTGCTCGCCATCTGCATTCTCTGCAAAAATGAAGAGCGGCAGGTCAAACCCGTCCGGGTCGAACACTTCGCTGCTTTCAAACTCGCGAAAGCCAGTGATGGAGGTCAGGCGCAGCGCGTCTGATATATCATACGTGGTCAGCAAGGTGAGACCGGAAACATCCCGCTCCAGGCCGAGCTCACGTCCGCCGAGAAATCCACCAAACGTATTGAGGAAGGCCGGGTCCCAGGCGTCGGTCGAAGCGCCGGGCGCGGGCCCGAATGCGCCGGACTTAAAGCTGGTGCCGCTGGGATTGTCTTCCTGATAATTGGCGATCAGATCGACGCGCAGATCCTCGTTCGGCGTGAAGGTCAGGCCGCCGCGCAAGGCGAACATGTCCTGACTGTTGAAATCGTCTTCGTCAGGGTTCAGGCTTTCAACATAGCCATCGCGCTGTCGCACGCGGCCGGACAGTCGAAAGGCCAGCTGATCCTCGGCGATCGGACCGGTAATATAGCCTTCGCCAAACACTTCATTGAAATTACCGATCCCAGCGGTCGCAGACGCGCCAAAGTCGAATTGCGGCTTGGCCTGAATGACATTGACGCCGCCAATCAGGGCGCCGCGTCCGAACAGGGTGGGTTGCGGGCCTTTCGCGACTTCGACGCGTTCCAGGTCAAACAGTTCGACGACCGAGCCGCGCGAGCGCGAGATCGAGATGCCATCCTGGAATACAGCAATACGCGGTTCGATATTCGATTCGCCGCTATCGGACGTGATGCCACGAATGACAAAGCCGGGATTGTTCGGGCTCTGCTCCTGCACTTCGAAGCCCGGGACAAAGCGCGCCAGCTGATCGAACTCAGCGAGGCCAAGATCAGACAGACGCTCAGCATCCACCGCACTGACAGCCACAGGCACATCGCGCAGGATCTGTTCCCGCTTCTGCACGGTGACGGTGATCGTGTTCTGGCGCAGCTCGGATTCGGCATCGTCTTGCGCCAGTGCAGGGATAGACAGGGCGGTGAAAAGGACCACAGAGGCAGTGGTCATAAGGACAGGTTTCATGGGAGGCTCCAAAGCTCGAAAGGCATTTTGGAGGCGGACTAGTCGCACTCTGTAACAGTCAGGCGACGTTTTTTTGTCGCTTGTGCGACGGTTTATTCGTGTGCGGACAATTCCAGAGACATGAAGACACTGTTCGGGTCCTCGACATAGCTGCCGAAGGGCGGGCAGATGTCGAACCCGCAAGAGTGGTACAGCGTGCGGGAAGGTTTGAAACCGTCCATGCTGCCAGTCTCCAGGCTGAGCCGCGTATAGCCGCGGGCGCGGGCCTCGGCGAGGATATGGTCGAGCATTTTGCGCCCCAGGCCCCCGCCGCGGCGTTGGCTGAGCATATGCATGGATTTCACCTCGCCGTGCGTCTCCGACAATTCCTGCAAGGCGCCGCAGCCGACCAGTTCGTTGCCATCGCGCATTTCCCAAACTGTGACATCCGGCGTGCGCAAACCGTCCATGGGTAGGAAGTGGCAGCTGCCAGGTGGTGACAGGCTCAACATCAGCTCGGCATGGGTGTCGATCAAAGCCGCGAATTCCGGAGTGTCCAGATTGGCGGATTGAATTCTGATCGACATCTAGCCCTCCACTAATTGTCCGATTTCAGCTCTGATTTCGGGAATACCATAGCCCTTTTCGGCTGAGGTGGCACGCGGGATCGGGTGGGCCGCCGGGTGTTTCCTCAAGGCTGCTTCAATCCTGGTCGTGACCTTTTCAAGCTCGGACTTTTTGATCTTGTCGACTTTGGTCAGGACGATTTGGTAATTGACCGCCGCCGTGTCGAGCATGCGCATGGTCTCAAGATCGGTCTCCATCAGACCGCGGCGACTATCGACCAGCAGAAAGACCCGGCGCAGATTGGCGCGGCCGCGCAAATAGCGTTTGGTCAGCTGGACCCATTTGGCCTGTTGATCGCGGGAGACCTTGGCATAGCCAAAGCCGGGCAGGTCGACGAGCCAGAACGTGCCGTCGCCAATATCGAAATAGTTCAGCTCGCGCGTCTTGCCGGGTTCGGCTGATGAGCGGGCCATATTCTTGCGATTGAGGACAGCATTGATCAGGGACGATTTGCCGACATTGGAGCGACCCGCAAAGGCGATCTCGGGACGATTGCCATCTGGCAGCTGCGCCAGACTGGCCGCGCCGAGAACAAACTCCACCGATCCGACGCAGAGCTTGCGGCCGGTTTCGAGCGCTTCGTCTGAAAAGGGTAGCTGAGTCATGTTCCGCTTCTAACGCATTCCGCCTTTTACGCCGTTTCCCCGCTGAAAAGCGGGGTCTATGGCGGTCGAGACCAATATCTCTTTTCTCAACCGCCATGGGTCCTGACTTTCGTCAGGAAAGCGGAAGGGGGTTATTCTGCCGGGGTTGATGAGCCCCGCCCGAGTAATCGTTTGATCAATTTGTCGAGCTGGGTCTCGACCCCGTTTCGCCGCATGATGAAATATTGCTGGCCAAGCGAGAGAAGGTTCGACCAGACCCAGTACAGGACCAGACCCGCAGCAAACCCGCCAAACACGAACATGAAGACAAAAGGCAGCGCCATCATGATGGTTCGCTGGGTTGGGTCCGGCGGCGGTGGCGACAAGGCCTGAATCCCGGCCATGGTCACGCCGTACAGGATAGGCAGGATGCCGATACCGATCACAAAGCCGAGTATCGGAATGGCTTTGATGTCGGCGGCCGCAAAGGGCAGAAGGCCGAACAGGTTCCCGATCGCGGTTGGGTCCGGCGCAGACAGGTCGCTGATGAACCAGAAGGCCGTATGGCGCATCTCGATGGTCACGAACAATGTCTTGTAGAGCGCGATAAAGATCGGGATCGTAAACAGGATTGGAATACAGCCCGCCAGCGGATTGGCTTTTTCGCGCTGGTACAGCTTCATCACTTCCTGCTGACGGCGCTGGGGATCGGCTTTGAACCGTTCCTGAAGTTCCTTCATCGGCTCGGCCAGCTTTTTCATCTTGGCCATGGATTTGTAGCTCTGATTATAGAGCGGCACGAGCGGCAGCTTGACCAGGACCACGAGGCCAATAATCGCCCAGCCAAACGAGCCAACAATGCCTTTTAACCAGTCGAGGACAAAGAACAGGCCCTTGGTCAGGTAATAGAGCATATTGCCCCAGTCGATGGCGTCCCGGAAACGTGGGATGCCGGCCTCGGCATATGCGTTGACGACATCATATTCCTTGGCACCGGCAAAGACCTGATTGGCGACCGTAACGGAGTCGCCGGCGGGCAGTTCAATACCTGCGCCCTGGACCAGAACTTCCAGATGATTGTTCGAATTGACGACCCGGGCGCGGAACCCTTCGCCTTGTTCGGGCACCAGAGCAGCCATCCAGTACAGGTCCGTCAGGCCGAGCCAGCCGCCGGTCTCGGCGACGCGGACGCCGTTATCGTCGGCTTTCTTGATACCGCGGCCCTTGTAGAGATTGTTATAGTTGCGCCAGGTCAGGGCGGTATCGAAACTGCCCATCAGGCCGACATGCGCGAAGCCGGTCTTGCGGGCCGAGCCCGGATCGGTCTCGTTGAGGAATTCCTTCCAGGCGCCATAGCGTTTGACCTGGCCGACGGGGGAGAAGTTGCGAGTCTCTGTCCCCAAATTGGTGAGCCGGTCGGAGAAGGTGAACAGATAATTCTCGTCGACAGAAATGGTCCGCTCAATGCGCAGACCGTCCTTTTCAAGCGTCAGCGTCGCCGCATTGTCATCGCCGAACGCGCTTTCAGCGGTTGACCAGACATCATCGCTGCCAGCCAGCAAATCCCCGCCCTCGAACCAGTTCCAGCCAACCGTATAGCCATTTGGCGTGTTCTCAGGGCGTAGCAGGCGCAGCTCTTCCTCGCGTTCAACCGTCTTATAGTGATCTTTCAGATTGAGATCATCGATCACCGCGCCGGTCAGATTGATCGACCCGTCCACCCGGGCAGCGTCAAACGTCACGCGAGACGATTCAACCAGGGCTTCATCAACCGTCACCACCACGTCTTCCAGAGGGGCATCTGGAACCTCGACCGGCGCGTCGACCCCGCCATTCTCGGCGATGGCCGCTTCGCGGGCTTCATTGGCGCGCTTGGCCTGAGGTTCGAGGACGAAGAATTGATACCCGAACACAAAAACAATCATCAGCGCCATGGCGATGATGAAATTGCGTTGATCCTGTGGGTCCATACCGTTTTGCTGATTGGGCAACATTGGCGGTGTCTATCCTAATATGAAAGCGGGGTCAGGCTGGGCCTGGCCCCGCTGTGATTTGCTGCGCGTGGCTTATCAGCGCGCTTTCCATATCGTCAAGCAGGCGCTGCCAGCCAATGGTCGCAGTGTCCATGCGGGCAATGAATACATAGTCAGTCCCGACCACACCGTGAAGGGGTAGCAGTGTCCGGGCAGCCTCGCGCAAACGACGCTTGGCGCGATTGCGCGTCACCGCATTGCCGATCTTTTTTGTCGCCGTGAAACCGGCGCCGATCCAGGTCGAGTTTTTGCGTTGACGGGCCTGAACGACGAGGCTTTTGCGGCGCTCGGATTTGCCGCTGCGAACAAAAAGAAACTGGGGCCGGTTCTTCAATCGAACGACCCCAGTTTCGGATGTATCAGTTTTTGCCATGGGAAGCCCCCGGCATGGCTGCCTTAAGCAGACAGTTCCTTGCGGCCCTTCGCACGGCGGCGGGCCAGAACCTTGCGGCCATTCTTGGTCGCCATACGGGCACGGAAACCGTGGGTCCGGGCGCGCTTCAGGCGGCTGGGCTGGAATGTACGTTTCATCGGCGTCTCGCCTCAACTCAGGTGTGTTAATCTCGAAAGCGCGGCTATTACGTGCGCGAACCTGTCAGGTCAAGGGAATTCGCGCAGGATTTGCACCTCAACAGACGCTCACGGATCAGTGATGGATCGCGACCGGACTGTGTCGTGCATCTCATTATAGCTCGAAATATATCGGCTTCGAACAAAGTTTCGAAGGGATGACCAAAATATGCTACGCACACTTTTTGCCGCTGGAGCCATGACGATGACGCTTGCCGCTGGATCTGCCGCAGCAGACGATACCGCGCTGCACCAGCCCTGGGACGAGATTCTCGGCACTTATGTGGTCGAGTCAGAAGATGGCGTGAACCGGTTTGATTATGGCGCCCTGAAAGCGAATGATGCCGACAGCACCAAACTGGATGCCTATCTGGAAAGCTTTTCGGATCTCGACTTCGACACGCTGGATGGCGATGAGCAATTCGCCGCCTATGCCAACATCTACAATGCGCTGACCGTGCAATATATTGTCGGCAAATATCCGACCAAGTCGATCCGTTCAGGCTACATTGTCGGCCCTTGGAAACGCGTTTTCACCACTGTGGAAGGCGAAGAAGTCTCGCTCGATCATATTGAGCACCAGATTCTGCGCGTCGAGTGGGATGATCCCCGGGTGCATTATGCGGTCAATTGCGCCGCGTTCAGCTGCCCCAACCTGCAAACCGATGCCTGGTTCGGCGCTTCTCTGGATGAAGATCTCGATCGGGCGGCCCGCGCTTATGTGAACGATCCGCGCGGGGTCACCGTGCGCCGCAATGGCACGCTGCAGGTCTCGACCATCTATAAATGGTTCCGTGAAGATTTTGGTGGCAGCAATGACGGTGTCATTGATCATCTGTTAGAACATGCTGAGCCAGAACTGGCGGCACAGATCGAAGCCAAGCGCCGGATTACAAAACACGAATATGATTGGTCTCTGAACGACGCTGAAGACCAACAAGGCTCGTAACGCCGCGAGCCAGCAAGAAGGAAAAGAACAATGTCAGATACCGCGGAAAAGAAACAAAGTCCGATCTGGATCAAGCTGTGGCCGGTTTACATTATCATTGCTGGCCTGGCCCTGGCGGTATCGCAAGGGTGGCACCAGTACCTGACGCTGGAGAGCTTGTCCGAGAACGCGGTCTGGCTGGATGAATTGGTGCGGAACAATCTGCTCCTGGTCTTTGGCCTCTATATTCTGATCTATGCTGCGGCGACGACGTTCATCATTCCGGGCGGCGTCCTGACCATTGCTGGCGGCTTCCTGTTCGGCCTGTATATTGGGACACCCGCGACGCTCATCGGGGCCACGCTCGGTGCATCAATCCTGTTCTTTGCCGCCAAGACGTCGCTGGGCAGTGTGCTGCGCCAGATTGCCGGACCGTTTCTGGAAAAAATGGAAAAGGGATTTAACGAAAACGCGCTGTCTTACATGTTTGCGCTGCGCCTGATCCCGATCTTCCCGTTCGCGGTCGTCAACATTGCGCCAGGCCTGCTGGGCGCCAAGTATCGCGATTATCTCATCACCACTTTCTTCGGCATCATCCCGGGCACGCTCGCCTATACGTGGATTGGCGCCGCCATTAAAGGCACCCTGCTGGAAGGTGGAGAGGTTGATATTGGCAGCCTCGCCGCCAACTTCCTGCCAGCCTTCATCGCGCTGGGTGTGGTCTCGCTCATTCCCGTCGCCTATCAGAAAATTACCGGCCGCAAGGCCGACCCTGTGGAGGCTTAAATGTCTGACACGATTGCAACACCAGCGGCCCGGGTGGCCGAAACCGAGCTTATGGAGACAAAAACAATGACAACAGCTCCAAGTGAAACGGGCGTTAAACGCAAGCTCAAGGCCGATCTCATCGTTATTGGCGGTGGGTCTGGCGGGCTGTCCGCGGCGGCTGGTGCGGCCATGCTGGGTCTGAATGTCATTCTCTATGAGAAGGCCGAAATGGGCGGTGACTGTTTGAATTATGGCTGTGTGCCGTCCAAGGCGCTGCTGACCACGGCGAAATATGCTCAGACTGCCCGCGAAAGCGCCAAATATGGCGTCAGCGTTTCAGAACCGACCGTCGACTGGGAACGGGTCAAGGCGCATGTCCGCAAAGCCATCGACACAATTGCCCCGATTGACAGCCAGGAGCGTTTCGAAGGCCTCGGCGTCACCGTGATCCGCGAACATGCGAAATTCGCGGATCCAAAGACCATTGTCTCTGCCACGACAGAGGCAACCGCACGTCGGATTATCGTGTCCACCGGATCGATCGCGTTCGTGCCACCCATACCGGGCCTCAGCGAGACGCCGTACATCACCAATGAGACCGTCTTCTCGCTGCCCGAGCAACCCAAGCATCTGGTCATCCTTGGCGGCGGTCCGATCGGCATGGAAATGGCGCAGGCCTTTCACCGGCTTGGCTCGCAAGTGACGGTTATTGAAATGGGCCGCGCGATGGCACGCGCTGATGCCGATCATGCCAAGATTGCCGTCGACGCGATCCGCGAAGAGGGCGTCACCATTCTGGAAGGCCATAAAGCGGTGAAGATCACCGGGACTGAAGGCAACATTTCGGTCGACACGGAAAGCGAAGACGGCACGCAGACCGTTCAGGGCACGCATCTTCTGGTCGCCGTCGGCCGCCGCGCCATGCTGGACGGGCTTGAGCTAGAAGCCGGCAAGGTCGATTTCGATCGCAGCGGCATTCAAGTCAGCGACAAGCTGCGCTCGGTCTCCAATCCGCGCGTCTGGGCGCTCGGCGATATTGCTGGCCAG
>JBCCCT010000078.1:0-14732 GCA_039033355.1 Pseudomonadota bacterium
GGTGATCATGTTCTTCACATAGTCAGCGTGGCCGGGGCAGTCGACGTGGGCGTAGTGACGGTTTTCCGTCTCATACTCAACGTGCGCCGTGTTGATGGTGATGCCGCGGGCTTTTTCTTCAGGCGCACTATCGATGTCTTCGTACGAACGCTTCTCAGCACCCGTCACATCTGCCAGCACCATCGTGATCGCTGCGGTCAGCGTCGTCTTACCATGGTCCACGTGTCCAATCGTGCCGATATTCACGTGCGGCTTATTACGCTCAAACTTCTCTTTGGCCATGACAGGCCTCCTTTTCTCAGTGTCCGGCCCACCGGACGTTGGTCCTTTCTCAAAGCGGGCCAGAAGAGTCCCGTTGAAGCGCGCCACATACACATGCCCGCCACAGGTTTCAAGCACCTATAGTGCTGCCGTATGCAGACAATTTGCAGACACCGGCGAAATGGCTTGACAAACGCCGCTAATAAAGGCCCTAGCCTGACCGCATGACGCAGCGACATACCTTCACCGTCTTCGACGATAAAGCCGCTCTGCAGCAGGGCGCTTCAGACTGGATAGCCGACGCCTTGAAAGACGCAATTGCCCGTCGTGGCAGCGCCGTCTTCATGGGGTCCGGTGGCCGCACGCCAGGGCCGATCTATGAAACCCTGTCGGAAGCAGATCTCGATTGGGCACAAGTACAGATCGGCTTGTGCGATGAACGTTGGGTGGACGTCGATCACCCCGCCTCAAATGGCGCCATGATGCAGCAAACGCTGATCCAGAACAAAGCGGCCGCAGCAACCTACATTGCGATGAAAGTCGCGGGCGAAGATCCGTTCGCAGCAATCGATGCGGTGAACGATCTCTACATGGATGCCAGCCTCACCGATGTGATGTTGCTTGGCATGGGCCCGGATGCCCACACATTATCCTGGTTTGCGGGCGGTCGCGGCTACGACTCGGCGATTGATCCGGATACGACCTCAGTCGTCGCAGCCGTGGAAGCCATTGAAAGCGATGTCACCGGGCCGAACCTCTTGCGCATGACCCTGACCCAGCCTTGTGTCGCTTATGCGCGGCGGGTGCTTCTTTTGATCACCGGTGCGGATAAACGCGCCGTGTTCGAATCGGCGCCGGACGATGCCCCGATCAGCCACATGAAACGCGCGGCCGGTGACGCCCTCACCGTCTTCTATTGCGATTAGGACGACCCAAGATGACGATTGAAACGCTAAAAGCTCTTTCTGGTTCAACCCGAGCCAACACGCTCGCAGATCTCGCGGCCTCCGCGACGAATGCAACGGCAAGTGGCGGCGGCTGGACCGTGGACATGTCACGGCAATATGTGACGACAGACGTCCAGGATGCCCTGCTCGCCCATGCCGGTGATATTGGCTTGAGCGCTGCCATCGATGCCCTGTTTTCCGCCGCGATCGTTAATCCATCCGAAGACCGCCCCGCCCTGCACTGGGCGCTCAGAATGGAGCCTGAAAGCGACCTCACGAAATCTGAGCATGACACGACCGTCAACGCGCTCAAGAAAGCCCAGGCGCTGGCAGCATCCGGTCAGTTCTCAGCCATTGTCCATATTGGCATTGGCGGCTCTGACTTCGGACCGCGCCTCTATGCAGACGCGTTTGCGGATCGTCTGATTCCGAACCTGGATCTGCGATTTTGCGCGAATGTCGATCCGCTGGATCTCGACCTGGCATTGTCCGGCCTCGATCCTGAGCAGACGCTGATCATCGGAATCTCGAAATCGTTCGGCACCGAAGAAACGCTGTACAATCTGGGCCGCGCCCGCACTTGGCTGGAAGCGACACTTGGCAAGGAACGGGCCGCAGAAAATCTGCTTCTGGTGACCGCCAATCCTGGGCGCGCGACGGAATGGCTGGGTGGCATTCCCGCAACCACGCTGGACATGCCAATCAGTGTCGGCGGGCGTTATTCGATCTGGTCGGCAGCGTCTGTGGCTGTGATGACCAGTTTTGGCGTCGACACGTTCTCGCAATTCCTGGCCGGCGCGGCTGAGATGGACCGGCACGTCAAAACAGCGCCCATCGCGCAAAACCTGGCGGCGCGACTCGCCTTGCTTGATTTCTGGAATACGAGCTTTCTTGGTTTCGGTTCGCGCGCGGTTCTCGCCTATTCGCGGCGCTTGCGCATGCTGCCCACCTATTTGCAGCAGCTGGAAATGGAATCGAATGGCAAGTCGGTCGGGCCTGCCGGCGCAAATGCGCCATTGCCGACAGCGCCATTGCTTTGGGGCGGTGAAGGGTCGGTCGGCCAGCACTCCTATCACCAATGGCTGCACCAGGGCACACATGTCGTACCGGCCGAGTTCATCCTGGCCCCTGGTAGTCAAAGTGATGTGGCTGGTGTCGAAGCTCTGACCGCGCACGCGCTGGCACAAGCGGAAGTGCTTGCCAATGGTCGAAGCCTGGCCGAGGTAAAGACAGAGGAACCCGCGCTCAGCGATGAGATTGCACGCCAGAAAGTTCATCCAGGCGGACGTCCATCAACCTTCATGTCGACACCCATCCTGACGCCCGAACGCATGGGCGCGCTGATCGCCTTGTACGAACACCGGACATATCTGGCTGGCGAGCTCTGGCAGATTAACAGCTTCGATCAATGGGGCGTCGAACGTGGAAAGACCATGGCGACGCGTCTGAAGCCAGCCCTGCGCAGCGAAAGCACGGCACAGGATGTCGCGACCCAGAAACTGATATCGCAGCTCTAGATAGCTCATTCCCGCGGAAGCGGGGATGAGCGAAACTCTAAAGTAATTTCGACTTATGCGATCTTGTCGACTTGAGTGAAGTCCAGATCGACCGGCGTTGCGCGGCCAAAGATCGAGACATTCACTTTCATCCGGCCGGTATCTGGATCGAATTCCTCAACCGTGCCTTCAAAGCCCTGGAACGCGCCTTCATTCACGCGCACTTCCTGACCAATTTCATAGACAATGGTAGGCTTCGGACGTTCTTCAATCGGCTCGTCAGAGGTACCGAGAATACGATCGACTTCGCGCTGTGGCACTGGCAGAGGTTTCTTGCCGCCATCAGCCCCGAGGAAACCGGTGACTTTCGGCGTGTCCTTGACCAGGTGATAGACATCATCGGTCAGACGCGCCTTCATCAGCACATATCCAGGAAAGTAACGCCGCTCGATCGTTTTCTTCTTGCCGCGCACCACTTCGACGACTTCTTCGGTCGGCACTTCGAGGTCTTCGATCATCTCTTCCAGGCCTTTCATCGCGGCCTGGTCGCGGATCGCTTGCGCCACTTTCTTTTCGAAATTCGAATAGGCGTGGACGATATACCATTTTGCCTCAGCCATGGGCGAAGCACTCCTTATTATGTGGTCTAGCTGCCAAGACCTGTGAGCAAACGAATAACCCAAGCGATCAATTGGTCGGACAGGAACAAGAACATGGCGACAATGATCGACATGACAACGACCATGATGGTCGCCTGAATGGTTTCAGGGGTCGACGTCCAGGTCACTTTGCGACCTTCCGCTTCCACCTGACGGGCGAAGGTAATTGGCCCAACGCTCTTTTTCTTGTCCTTGTCGGCCATTCTCATGTTCCTGACTTTTGGGGTAATCCGGCTCCATACTGCGCATTTATGCGCTTGTGAAGTCACTTGGGTGCAGATGCTGCCAAACGCAAGCAATCAAGCCAGTGTCGGGACAAATTCGGCCACGGGCTGGCCTGGCACATCAACATCAATCGCAAACAGGCTCCCTGCCATCGGCTGGCGATCGAGCGCGGCATCGCTGAGGCCAACGCGGGCGCTGGTGATGTAGAGGGTTTTCAAATCTGGTCCGCCAAAGGCTAAGCTGGTCGGGCGGGACACAGGCAGGCTGACAATGCGATCAACACTGCCATCCGGCGCATATCGGACGATCCGAGATCCCGCCCATTGGGCATTCCACAAATATCCGTCCTGGTCGATCGCGGAGCCATCGGGGAAACAACCGGCTTCGAGGGTTGAGGCAAACACCCGCCGATTGGCCAAAGCGCCTGTGTCTGGATCATAATCGAAGCACAGAATCATCTGCTCGGCGCTGTCACAGGTATAGAAAGAGCGGCCATCGGGCGAGAATTGCATCGTATTGGTGACCTGCACTTCCGGCAGACCGATCCGTTCAACCGTCAGGTCAGGGCGCAGGCAATAATACTGTCCTTCGGGCTCGGTTTCCGCATCATCCATGGTGCCGAACCAGAACGAGCCATCAGGGGCCATGCCGCCATCATTCGTGCGAAAGCCATATGGCTCGTTCAGCGTACAGATACGCGCATAGTGTTCCGTCGCAGTATCATAGCGACCGACTTCGAGGTCGCCGATCATGATCAGGCCGCCCTCCGCCAAAGCAAGGCCGCTGGCACGCAGTGGCAGATCATATCGCCTCGTATTGCCAGTGCGAGGATTGTGTCGGTGTAGCTTGGCGCGCTTGATGTCGACCCACCACAGGAAACCCTCGGTCGGACTCCATAAAGGCCCCTCTCCCAGCATGCATCCGGTTGGGGCTACGCATCGAACGTCGCTCAAAGTGATTCTCCGCACCTGTCTGTGACAGCGATCTGAGCGGACCCGACGGGCTTGTCAATCTTGCGGATCGGGCGCGCGCAGCCCATTCAGGATGAGATCCAGATGCGTGTCATAATAGGCGTCCAGATCAATTGGTTGAAAACGGTCAAAGACCTGTTTCCACATGCCCACCGCCAGAGCGCCGGCAACCACATTATGCATCAATCCATGCCCCGACATGTTGCGAAACTCGCCGTTTTCGATGCCTTGTTGAATGATCGCATTGATCATGGCCTGCCCGCGCGACAGGACATTGGCATAGTAAAATTCGGCAAGATCAGGGAAATTCGGACCTTCCGACATGATCAGGCGCATGATTTGTCGTCGGTCCGAATCCAGCACTTTGGTGTAGAAGAAACGCAAATGTTGTTTCAATCGATCCGTGGCGGATTGGTCCGGATCAATCACCAGTCCGGGTGCATTGTTCAGCATGGGTAGCATTTTGGCTTTCACCATGCCCTCAAAAAGCTGTTCCTTGCTGTCAAAATAGAGATAGACGGTCCCTTTGGAGACGCCGGCCTCTTCAGCGACGTCATCGATTTTGGCTGCGGCAAATCCCACTCGTGAGAAGACCGCGAGCGCGGCATCGACCAGCGCCAGGCGCTTGGCCTCTTTTTGCTGTTCGCGGCGACTCGGCGACGCGACTTCGGCGACCTCGCTCATTCGGCTGGCCCTCCTACTTCCTCCCTGCGCGCCACCAAACGGCGCACGTTTTCCGGCAGATTTCTTATATCTTCGATCACAAGCGTGACCGCCGGAGTCACAAACAGGACCATAATCCCTGAAATGACAATCCCAAAGCCCAGACTGACCCCCATTGGAATCAGGAATTGGGCTTGCGGGCTGGTTTCAAGCAGCAGCGGCCCAAGCCCGAGCGCCGTCGTCAGCGTCGTCAGAAGGATTGGACGGAAGCGTCGTGCAGACGCATTGGCGGCTGCTGTCACTGGATCCTGGCCATTGTTGCGGTTCTGATTGTACAGATCGACCAGCACCACGGACGCGTTCACGGCAACGCCCGCCAGAGCCACAATCCCGAAGATTGACACAAATGAAAGCGGATAGCCGAGCACGAAATGCCCCAGTACCGCGCCCGCAACACCGAGCGGAATCGCGACAATGATCGCAAGCGGTTGGATATAGGACCGCAGCTGCGTCGCGACCAAGGCGAATATGACGAGCAAGACGATAATGAAAGCCTGCCCGAGGCTGGCCAGGTCTTCACTCTGTTCCCGGCTGGCGCCCGCCTGGGCCCAGATCAGCCCGGGATAGGCGGCATCCAGTTCCGGAAAGACGCGGCTCAGCAGCTGTTCATTAGCGATTGCAGGCGTGCTGATCGATTCATCAATATCAGCGGTAACTGTCACCACGCGCCGCCCATTGATGCGATTGATCGATGAATAGGCACGGCTCTCAGATGTCTCGGCAACAGTATACAACGGAACACTCGACCCATCGGGCAAGCGGATCCGCATCGCGTTCAGCGTCTGAAGCGATTGCCGCGCGGTTTCCGGATACCGGACAAAGACCCGCACTTCTTCGCGGCCGCGCTGGATACGCTGGACTTCTTCGCCGAAGAAGGTCTGGCGCACCTGACGCGCGACATCGCTCGGCGTCAGCCCGGCGGCCCGGCCGGCATCGGTCAATTCAAACAGCAATTGCCGCTTGCCGAGATCGAAACTGTCTTCGATCTGATTGGCGCCGGGTAAGCGTTCAATTTCCGCTTTCAGTCGGTCCGCAGCCTGGATTAATGTGGCTTCGTCAGCGTGAGCGAGTTCAAACTCCACATCCGAACCGAAACCACCAATCGATGCGGTAAAGGTCAAACGCTCTACCCCTTCAATGCGACCGACTTCTTCACGCCAGGCGCGTTCGATCTCTGATGCTGACATGCGCCGCGTGCCAAACGGAATAAGTTCGATTTGAACCTGCCCTATATTTTCCGCCGCACTGAACCCGGCATTGCCAACAGGTCCACCGCCTTGCGCCGTATTACCACCAACGGTTTCCGCAATTGAGAGGAACAAGTCTTCGCCGCGTTCTTCCTTGACCCGTTCAGCGACTCTGAAAGCTGCGCCCGTGAGTTCCTGAATGGCAGCTTCTGTCCGATCGAAAGGCGTACCTTCCGGCATGACCAGCGTCGCGGATATGTCATTGCCTTCGATGTTTGGGAAGAAAACGAATTTCACCAGTCCGCTGCCGACCAGGCTCATACACAGGATGTAAAATGCCGTTGCTGCACCAAGCGTGGCGTACCGCCATTTGCCGACAAATCGGACGCCCTTGCGCACGACATGTTCGCTGATCCAGTCAATCCGCTTGGCCACCCGGCTCTGGATCGCCAGAACGGGTCCGCGCGACCAGGGGCGTCCATGACTGAGATGGCTTGGCAGGATCAGGAAGGCTTCGACCAGCGATACGATCAAGACGCAGATCACGACGACGGGGATTGCACGCGTAATGTCACCAAAGGTTCCGCCAACAACCAGCAAGGGCGAGAAGGCAGCCACAGTGGTCATAACGCCGACCAGAACCGGCGAGAAAACACCGCGCACACCATCTATCGCGGCCCGTGCGCCGCTTTTGCCATTGGCAATCTCGGCATCAATATTCTCGCCAATCACGATCGCATCGTCGACCACAAGGCCGAGCACGATAATCAGGCCGAAGAGCGATACCATCGTAATCGTGACCCCCGCCGCTCCGAACAGCATGAAGCCGCCCATGAACGCGGTGGCGATGCCAATACAGACCCAGAAAGCCAGCTTCAGGTCGAGCATCAAAACCAGGAACAGAAAGACCAGCGCAAACCCGAACAGGGCATTGCGCAGCAACAGATTGATCCGCTCTTCCAAAATGCTGGTCTGATTGCGAAACTCGATGACTTCAATGCCTTCAGGCGGCGTGTACGTCTCCATGAAAGCATCCACAGCGGCCTTGACCGTGATGATGTCCTCGGCCTCAGCACGCGACACTTCGACGAAAATGGCGGGTCGCCCATTATAGGTGTTCTTCAGCGGATCGCGCGTGAAACCATCTCGCACGGTGGCAATGTCGCCGAGCAGAATTTGCGCACCATCTTCCAGATTTCGGATCACAATGGTTTCGAACCCGTCTCCGGTCAGCCGCCGCTGATTGGTCCGTAACAGATATTCGCCCGATTGAGTCTCAATCGATCCACCTGCCAAATCCAGCGAACCCGCCCGAACCGCGCGCGAAACATCATCAATGGACAGGCCATATTTCTGCAGATTGTCCTCACTGACTTCGATCGAGATTTCATAGTCTCGATCCCCCGCCAGACCGACCAGCGAAATACCGTTTCGCGTCAGGAGCTCGCGCTCAAGCTGCTCTGCGGCCTGTCTTAATTCCAGTGGTGTGACATTCCCCACCACGACCAGCGTGACCACACCGCCTGTGGGTTTCGGCGCTGAGACCGTCTCCCGCTCCGCATTCTCTGGCGGAAAATCGGCCAGGCGCTCGACAGCGGATTGGACATCATCCTTGACCAAGAGCTTGTCTGCAAAATCAGCAAGCTCAATCGTGACGGTGCCAACATTTTCTGACGCTGTGGACGAGACGCGCTTCACGCCATCAATGCCGAGCACTGCCTCTTCAACTCGGCGCGTGACGCCTTCTTCAACCTCGGCCGGCGTCGCCCCGGGATAAGGGACGCTGACGGTTACGATACCGGGCTGGATCGTCGGAAAGACCTGGGTTCTGAGATTGCCCGCCATGAGCAGGCCCCCAATGAGAAGAACCACCATCAGGAGATTGGCGGCCACAGGATTGCGGACGAACCATCCGATCAGGCCACCGCCAATGTGATGATCCTCATTCGGCGGCATCTGCGCGACCTCCGTCGGCGACCACGACACCCGCTTGCCCTCGAATTCCGACCGGCTGGCCTTGTTCGGCCTCAAGTGGGGGCAACGCAACAACGCCGTCCGCCATGTCGAATGGCGCGACGATGATACTGTTTCCAGAATCGGCTTCGCCCAGAACTTTGATCGTTCTGGCCGCCAAAGCCTGATTCTCGACCACCCAGATACCTGACTGACCTGTCAGCGCGGTTGCCGGTAGCGTTATTGCGCCTTCAACGGCGTCAGCGGCAATCGTGACATCCACGAAATCACCAATGCGCAGACCTGAGCGATCGTCCGGGATCAAATACAGGTTGGACAGTCTTGTGCGTGGATCGAGCGTTGCATCAATCCGCCCAATCGTGGCGGTTCTCTGTTCGGAAGCAATGCCGCGACGCTGGAACGTGGCCAAGCGGTTTTCGATAGGTTCGAGGATCGACAAATCGTCCGAGGATACAGGAACTGCGAGTTCGATACTGTCTAACGACACCAGACGCCCCAGCACCTGCCCGGGAGAGACGATTT
The DNA here is from genome assembly GCA_039033355.1 of Pseudomonadota bacterium. GTDB lineage: Bacteria > Pseudomonadota > Alphaproteobacteria > Caulobacterales > Hyphomonadaceae > Henriciella. Next base: position 8,966 of record JBCCCT010000078.1, read on the forward strand.
GCCCGATATCCAGGGAGGATGCGAGTACGCGCGCATTGGTCGAGGCATAGACGCGGGTGCGCGTCAGCGACAATTCGGATGTTCTCTTATTGGCTTCAGCGCTTGCCAGCCGCGCTTTGGCGGCTTCGATCTGTGGCACGCGCGCAGCAAGGTCATTCACTTCGCGCCCCGGATACAGCTCTTTCCATTCCTGAATGGCAATCCGGGCTTCCGCTTCAAGCTGTTGGAGATCTGAACTGGCTGCGGCGATCTCGGACTCTGCGCGTTGTACCGCCAATACATAGTCAGCGCGGTCAATCTCAAACAGAAGATCACCCTTTTGCACCTCAGACCCGGCCCGGAACGCAGAGCTGACCACACGAATTTCGCCCGAGACCTGAGGACTGACTGAGACTTCAGCTGTGGCCTGAACGGTTCCATTCACTCGAACGGTTGGGGCATAGCGCGATAATTCAATATCGGCGATCCGCACAGTCACTTCAGATGCCCCGCGCAAATCTGCAATACGAGGCGCCCGGTCATTAACCTGCCCCTTCAGGACCTGAGTCATTCCGATGGCGGTGGCAATGACCCCGATCACAAAGGCCAGTTGAATGAAACCCAGCATCCAACCGCTGGATCCGCGAGGTTCAAGTTCATAATTCGACTGATCCATAAGGATCTCCCAATAATATGACTGACTGGTCAGTTATTACGTTTTTCGCAGTTTTCAATGCCTGCTAGATGAACTTTTTGTCGCAAATGCTTGGCGATGGGGCTCAATCGCTATACGCGCGCTAGGACGCATTGGATTGGAGCCACGAGATGGCGCAAGCACCCCTCACCCCGCCATATGATTTTGCCGACCTGCTCAGCATCATGAAACAGCTCAGAACACCGGTAACGGGCTGTGCCTGGGATCTGGAACAGAGTTTCGAGACCATTGCGCCTTACACGATCGAAGAAGCCTATGAGGTTGCAGACGCCATCGCACGGCAGGATACGAATGATATGTGCGATGAGTTGGGTGATCTGCTCCTCCAAGTCGTCTTTCACGCTCAAATCGCCTCTGATGAAGGACATTTTGCGATCTCGGATGTCACGCAAGCGATTTGCGACAAGATGATCCGACGCCATCCGCATGTCTTCGGCGAGCAGGCCCAGCACAGCGCTGAACAACAAACCGCCGCCTGGGAAGAGATCAAGGCGGCGGAACGATCCAGCAAGGCTGAGCAAGACCCGAGCGCCCTGTCCGGGGTCGCAACGGCCCTGCCCGCTCTGATGCGCTCCGAAAAGCTACAGAAACGCGCCGCCAGAACCGGGTTCGACTGGACCGACCCCAAGGACATTTTCAACAAGTTGGACGAGGAAATGGACGAAGTTCGCGAAGCGATCGATGAAAATGACAAGGAACATATCGAAGAGGAAATCGGCGATTTCATCTTCGTCGCGGTCAATCTCGCGCGTCGTTTGAACGTCGATCCCGAAGTTGCGCTCAGAAAAGCGAATGACAAGTTCGAACGTCGTTTTCGCGCGATGGAAAAGCGCGCCGAGGGGGGTGAAGCAGGTTTTGCGACTCTCGACCTCGACGCGCAGGAAGCGCTTTGGCAAGCAGTCAAATCAGACGAACGCTGACCACGTCTCGCTTCAAACTGAGTCGATTTGTTCCGAATAGTGGGTTGTCAGCTCGACAATGACAACGGCGAGCGCGTGACCCGAAACACCGACGGTCCACCAGATCAATGGCCAAAGCATCGTATTGCTGCCGGTTCCGATATTGATCCCGACAAAGATCACAATGCCCATCAAATAGCTGGCAAAGTGGATCCAGAATGATAGCCGCAAACCAGCGCGCGCCTTGGCATTTTGCCTGGCAACGATCTTGGCCGCTTCTTTTTCCTGATCAATGGACAGGGCCATGACATCGACATTATAGGCGGCTGCCAGGGCCATCACGCTCTCTTGTGAAGCGGGTTCTCCATTTTCGATCCGCTGGACGGTCCGCAAGCCGATTCCGGCCAGATCGGCCAGGTGTTCCTGTGACCAATGACGCTCCTCGCGCCAGCGTTTGATTTTTTCGGCGTCAGCTTTGAAAGGCATTTTTGTCTCCTGTTTAGATTGGTACAACACAATCCAGAGACGTCAAAATCGCTGATTTCGCCACGTCACGCCCCCGTCAGCACCCCGCCACCAAGCCGCCACGACCCCGCCAGTCCTTGATATTATTGAAAAAAGTGAAGCCCCGAAGCTGCGAAGAGCTTCGGGGCTTCTGCTTGCGTCCTATACCCCAGACGTGAGCTTTGATTAGACTTTATAGTACATGTCGAATTCGACAGGGTGTGGGTGCAGCTGAAGGCGCTCCACTTCTTCCTGCTTCAGTTCGATATAGGCATCGATCTGGTCATCATCGAACACGCCGCCCTTCTTGAGGAAGTCACGGTCGGCATCAAGTGCCGCCAGAGCCTCGCCAAGAGAACCACAAACTTGTGGGATGGCCGCCGCTTCAGCGGGTGGCAGATCATACAGATCCTTATCCATCGCATCGCCCGGATGGATCTTGTTCTCGATCCCGTCCAGACCCGCCATAAGCAGACCAGCAAAGGCCAGATACGGGTTGGCGGTTGGATCCGGGAAGCGTGTTTCGATCCGCTTTGCTTTCTCGCCGGTGCCGAATGGGATCCGGATGGACGCCGAACGGTTACGCGCCGAGTAAGCCAGCATTACAGGCGCCTCGAAGCCTGGAACCAAACGCTTGTAAGAGTTGGTCGAGGCATTGGTCAGCGCGTTCAGGGCGCGGGCATGTTTGATGATGCCGCCAATATAATAGAGGCAGGTCTCAGACAGACCGGCATACTGATCGCCTGCAAAGGTTGGCTTGCCGCCACTCCAGATCGACTGGTGCACGTGCATGCCTGAACCATTGTCGTTGAAATATGGCTTCGGCATAAAGGTTGCCGTCTTGCCATAACTCGCAGCCACATTGTGGATGACATACTTATAAAGCTGAAGATTATCCGCCATGGTGACCAGCGTGTTGAACTTCATGCCAAGTTCGTGCTGGGCCGGCGCCACCTCGTGGTGGTGCTTTTCCGGCTCAAGGCCGAGTTCACCCATCACCGACAGCATTTCGGACCGCATGTCCTGCTCTGAGTCGACCGGTGGCACTGGGAAATAGCCGCCTTTTGGACCTGGACGGTGACCCATATTGCCCATCTCGTAGGATTTGCCGGTATTGGCGGGCAATTCCGTGGAGTCGAAGCTGTAACCGGTCATATGTGGCTCAGTGTTCCAGCGCACATCGTCAAACACGAAGAATTCTGCTTCGGGACCGAAATATGCAGTGTCACCAACACCCGTCGAGGTCAGATAGGCTTCTGCCTTTTTCGCCGTCATCCGCGGGTCGCGATTATAAGCCTGGCCGGTAATCGGATCCAGGATATCGCACATGATTGCGAGGGTCGTTTGCTGAAAGAATGGATCAATCTTCGCTGTCGCCAGATCCGGCGCGAGATTCATATCCGACTCGTTGATCGCTTTCCAACCGGCTACCGATGAGCCGTCAAACATTTGACCATCGGTGAAAAAGTCAGCGTCGACCATGCCCTTGTCGAACGTCACATGCTGCAATTTTCCGCGTGGGTCGGTGAAACGAAGGTCGACGAACTCTACGTCATTATCCTTCATCATTTTCAATACACTATCGGCCATTTTGCCCTCCAGTTACTTCCTGTCTTTCCTGTTTACGGTGCTAAAGGGCACCGTCACCTGTTTCACCTGTACGAATGCGGACGGCTTCGCCAACATCCGACACAAAAATCTTGCCGTCGCCAATCTTGCCGGTCTGAGCGGCTTTCGTGATGGCTTCGATCGCGCTCTGTAAGCCCGCATCCGCAACCACGGCTTCGACTTTCAGTTTCGGCAGAAAATCGACGACATATTCTGCACCGCGATACAATTCTGTATGGCCGCGCTGACGTCCGAAGCCTTTTGCTTCAACAACCGTCATACCTTGAACGCCGACTTCGTGCAGCGCCTCTTTCACATCATCCAATTTGAACGGTTTGATGATGGCTTCAATCTTTTTCATACCCTCAACCCTTCGATAGCTAACAATGGCTCTCGCATAGGATGGCTCTTCGCGGAGGGCGATAGCTGGACCGTCGCGACTCTGCTCTGTGAACAGTCCTGCTCGATCGTGAAGCAGCCATGCATTAATCTTATGCATGCGAGATCTGACAAACATGACGCCTGCGTCATTGTTTATCCGGGCAAGGTCTGTTATCCTGCGGACATAACAAGAAGAAGACCTCCGATGACGACACCTGTGCCCTACATTGACCCGAGCCGCCCAAAACCCAAGCGCAAACCGCTCAAGGCCTGGCGGCATATGCAAAAGCTGATCGCGGACAAGGAAGACACCGCCCAGGTGTTTCACATTATCGAAGCCTTGAACGGGGGCTCGAACCGCAAGGATTTCAAACGGTTTCTGGCATCCGAGAATGGTATGGGACTGCTCAAACGCCGGTCATTCCTGCCTGATATGCTGGATGACCATGCGCCACTGAAAGCCCTGCCGAAGGGCACGGTTGGCCGCACCTATGTCGATTTCATGGAACGAGAAGGTCTGACCGCCAATGGTCTGGTCGAGGAAAGCAAAATCCAGCGGGCACATCATGAGCAATATGACGATGACTTGCTATGGTATGTGAATCGTCTGCGCGACACGCATGACATGTACCATGTCCTGACAGGCTATGGCCGCGATGCGCTCGGGGAAGATGCCCTGCTCGGCTATACGCACAGCCAACATGGCGGCCTCGGAATCAGTTTCATTGCCTTTATGGGCAACCGTCAAATTGCCAAGGAAGCGCCGCGCGAAGCCCGCGTCAAAGAGGTATTGGCGGAAGGTCGCCGGAACGGCAAAGCCGCCAAACGGATCGTGGAACAGGATATTGAAGCTCTGCTCGATCAGCCGATTGAAGAGGTGCGTGAACGCCTGAACATCGCCGAACCCGTGCTCTACAAGCAGGCGCTGCGGGTGTTCGAGAGTTACAATCAAGACCCGCAACTCGTCGCTGCATGATCTATCTTATCCGGCATGGCGAAGCGGCCGCACGCTGGGGATCACACCCCGATCCCGGTCTGTCCGTCCTTGGGCGTGAGCAAGCGACTGCGGTCGCAGAGACGCTGTCTCATCTCGGGATCGAACGGATCATGTCCAGTCCTATGGCGCGATGTCAGGAAACAGGACGGGCGTTTGCTTCACCGTCAGGTCTGGACCTGGCGATCGAGCCACGCGTGACGGAAATCCCTACGCCGCAAGATGTGACGGATCGCGTGCCGTGGCTACAGAGCTTGATGGCCGGAAGCTGGAAAGATGCGCCAGAGTTGGTTCAGGCCTGGCGAAAGGCCTTGATTGAAACGGTTGCGAGTCAGCCAGCGAGCACCGCAATATTCACGCATTTTGTCGCCATCAATGCGATCGTTGGATATCTCGAGAATACCGACAAGGTCACCGTATTCCGGCCAAATTATTGTAGCCTGACCCGGCTCGACGTGTCCGATACGGGCGTCACGCTCGCCGCGCGAGGCGAAAGTCTGGAAACCAAAGTTCTCTAGGAAAATGGTGGGCGGTAACGGGCTCGAACCGCTGACCCTCTCGGTGTAAACGAGATGCTCTACCAACTGAGCTAACCGCCCTTCCGGGACGCATCCTTTGCCTTGTCTTGGCAAGAAATGCAAGACAGCCCCTGACAGAAAATCAGGGGCTGCTGCAGTTTTATGTATA
>JBCCCT010000079.1:0-14625 GCA_039033355.1 Pseudomonadota bacterium
CATACGTCCTTATAGGTGGTCGTCGTACTTTTTCGCGAGGGCTTCAATATCCTCAGGCGGCCAGTCTGGCACATCCATACCGAGGTGAAGGCCCATGCCGGCCAGTACTTCTTTGATTTCGTTCAGCGACTTGCGGCCGAAGTTCGGGGTGCGGAGCATTTCCGCTTCGGACTTCTGAATGAGGTCGCCAATGTATACGATATTGTCGTTCTTCAAGCAGTTTGCAGAGCGAACAGACAGTTCCAGCTCGTCGACCTTCTTGAGCAGAACCGGGTTGAAGCCGAGATCGCTCTCTTCGGTCTGGCTCGAGCTTTCAGACTCAGGCTCATCAAAGGTGATGAAGAGCTGCAGCTGATCCTGCATGATGCGCGCGGCATAGGCGACGGCATCTTCCGGTGTGATCGAGCCATCCGTCTCAACCGTCAGGGTCAGCTTGTCATAGTCCAGGACGGTCCCTTCGCGGGTATCCTCGACCTGATAGCCAACGCGGCGAACGGGGGAATAGATCGCATCCACCGGAATGAAGCCGATCGGCGCATCTTCCGGGCGGTTCTCAGTCGCTGGGACATAGCCTTTGCCGGTCGCAACGGTGAATTCCATGTGCAGATTGGCACCATCGTCCAGCGTACAAATGACGTGATCCGGGTTGAGGATCTTGACGTCGCCAGGGGTTTCAATCTGACCCGCTTTGACTTCGCCTTTGCCGGACGCTTTCAGGATCATGCGCTTCGGCGCATCTGAAACCATGTCGACGGCAACCTGCTTCAGGTTCAGGATGATCGTGGTGACATCTTCACGCACGCCCTGGATCGAAGAGAATTCGTGAACAACGCCATCAATCTGCACGCCGGTAATCGCAGCGCCTTGCAGAGAGGACAGTAGAATGCGGCGCAGCGCATTACCCAGGGTCGTGCCGAAACCGCGCTCCAGCGGCTCAACAACGAGCTTGGCCAGGCGCGTGGCATCGCGGCCTGCATCAACAACTGGACGGTTCGGCCGGATAAGGGCCTTCCAGTTGCGGTCGTTTACGATCATGTCTTCGGCTTCGGTCATGCTCAGCCTTCCTGTAAATTAGGTCTAATACGGACTATACGCGGCGGCGCTTTGGCGGGCGGCAGCCATTGTGTGGGATCGGCGTGGTGTCACGGATCGCGGTCACCGTCAGGCCAGCGGCTTGCAAAGCGCGCAAAGCACTTTCACGGCCTGAGCCAGGTCCGCGAACGTTTACTTCAACGGTCTGCATGCCATGTTCCATGGCTTTCTTGGCAGCGTCCTCAGCTGCGACCTGCGCCGCATAAGGAGTCGACTTACGAGATCCCTTGAAACCCATCGCGCCAGCAGAGGACCATGAAATGGCATTCCCTTGCGCGTCCGAGATGGTGATCATCGTATTGTTGAAGCTGGAATTAACATGCACAACGCCGGAAGTGATATTCTTCCGGGCGCGGCGTGCTACGCGAGTTGTCTGACGGGCCATCTCTCGAGGATCCTATTTCTTCTTGCCGGCAATCGGCTTCGCAGGACCTTTGCGGGTCCGCGCGTTTGTGTGGGTGCGCTGACCGCGAACCGGCAGGCGCTTCCGGTGGCGAAGACCACGATAGCAACCCAGGTCCATCAGACGCTTGATATTCATCGACACTTCACGGCGAAGGTCACCCTCAACCATATAGTCGCTGTCGATCGTCTCACGAATTTTAATCACTTCTGCATCAGACAGGTCCGCCACGCGGCGCTCTGGAGTGATGCCGATCTTTTCACAGATCTCGTCGGCTTTGGCTGGGCCAATGCCATGAATGTAACGCAGCGCGATTGGAACGCGCTTGTTCGTCGGTATATTGACGCCTGCAATACGGGCCAAAGCCAGTCTCCTAATAGCTCAAAAAGAAAGCCGCAGTTCGCACAGCAAAAACACCGCTGCCCGCTTGCAGACTCATCCTCTTAACGAAGTGCGTCGTTATAGACGCAACAATTGGTACGTCAACCACTGAATCAGCGGTTCACGCAGCTTCAAACAGCCTCTTTCAAGGCCGCGTCGATTCCACCGCTAACCTCGTCGATTGCAGCCATGCCGTCAACCTCACGCAGAATCCCGCGTTCCGCATAAATCGGCACCAATGGCGCGGTATCGGCATTATACTTTTCAAGCCGCACCGAGAAGGTCTCAGGATTGTCATCCTTGCGCCCCTGCTCTTCAAATCGCTTGGTGACGCGGGTAAGCAAGGCTTGCTCGTCGACCACCAGACGGATCACACAATCGACCTGCGATCCGCGGCCTTTCAGCAACTCATCCAGGGCTTCGGCCTGACCCACAGTGCGTGGAAAGCCATCATAAATAAAGCCGGCCGCGCCTTCATTCTGATTGAGCTGATCATCGATCAGCGCGATCACGATCTCGTCGGACACCAGGGCCCCTGACTCGAGGATGGATTTCACCTTGTTGCCAAGCTCCGATCCAGAGGCCACGGCGGCGCGCAGCATGTCCCCGGTTGAGAGCTGGATATAGCCGCGTTCTGCGACAAGCTTCTTGGCCTGCGTGCCTTTACCGGCTGCAGGGGGTCCAAACAGGATCAGATTCATTTCTTACGCTTGCCTCCCAACCGCGATTTCTTGATCAAACCCTCATATTGATGGGCAATCAAGTGCGATTGTATCTGCGTCACGGTGTCCATGGTCACAGACACAACAATCAGCAGGCTGGTGCCGCCAATATAGAATGGGATTCCGGGCACATATCGGCGCAGGATTTCCGGCATCAGACAGACAAAGACCAGATAGATCGCGCCAATCGTAGTCAGACGGGTCAGGACATAATCAAAATAGGCCGCCGTGTTCCGGCCCGGGCGAATCCCCGGCACGAATCCGCCATACTTGCGCAAATTGTCCGCGGTTTCTTCCGGATTGAACATGATCGACGTGTAGAAGAAGGTGAAGAAGGCGACCAGGACACCGTATGTGATGATATAGGTCCAGCTGCCTGGCGAGAAATTGGTCGCGATCCAGGCCAATACGCCGCCATCTGTGCCCCCTTGCGCTGCAGCGGCCGTGTCGCCACTCATAAAGCCGACGGCGGTCAAAGGCAGCATCAGGATCGCAATCGCGAAGATGGGCGGAATAACACCGGACGTGTTCAGTTTCAGCGGCATGAACGAGCTTTGACCCTGCGCCGCCTGGTTCGCGGCCTGCTGGCGCTTCGGATACTGGATCAGCACCCGGCGCTGCGAGCGTTCGATAAACACGATGAAGACCGTCAGCGCGATCACCAGCGCCGCAACACCAACGACGAAGACAACATTGATACCCTGCTCGCGCGAACCGCTAAACAGGTTGAAGATCGCGCGCGGCATCTCGGCAATAATGCCGGCGAAAATGATCAGCGAGATCCCGTTCCCCACGCCGCGGGCCGTGATTTGCTCACCCATCCACATCAGGAACATCGTACCGCCGGTGAAGGTGGTGACCGCGGTCAGCACGAAGAACCATTGTGGCAGGCCGTCATAAGCGGCGCCGGACAGGCCCATCGAGATGCCGAAGCTTTGAACAATCGCGAAAGCGAGGGTCAGATAGCGGGTATACTGGTTGATCTGCTTGCGGCCGGATTCGCCCTCTTTCTTGAGCTTTTCCAGCGATGGGACCGACGAGGTCATCATCTGAATGATGATCGAGGCAGTAATGTACGGCATCACGTTGAGCGCGAAGATACTCATCCGCTCAATCGCGCCGCCGGCAAACATGTTCATATTGCCGAGCATGCCGCCTTCCTGGCTGGCAAACAGCTGAGCAAACTGGTCCGGGTCGATGCCGGGCAGCGGGATATAGGTCCCGAGCCGGTACAGGAACAGGACGAACAGGGTAAACAGGAGGCGATTCTGGAGGTCCTTCGCTTTCGCAAAGGTGCCAAAATTCATATTCCGCGCGAGTTGTTCAGCAGCTGTGGCCAAGGGGGACTCCTATTCCCGGAAACACGTTCGCCGCCAAGATTGGCGGCGAAAGCTGATTTGTGAAGACGTTTAGTGGAAAAAGCTAGGGGTTTATTCTGCTTTTTCTGTCCCGACAGGTCCAGTCAAAGTGACCTTTCCGCCAGCCTTCTCGATCGCTTCAACCGCGGCCTTACTGGCGCCAGTGACGGTGATATTGACCTTTTTAGGGGCCGCACCTTTGGCCAGCAGACGCACACCGTCTTTGACACGGCGAATAACACCGCTTGCGACGAGCACTTCTTCCGTAATCTCTTTTTTGACGTCCAGCTTGCCCGCTTCGATCGCCTTGGACAGCAGTCCAAGGTTCAACCAGGCATGGTTCTTCGAGTTGCGGGCCGTAAAGCCACGCTTTGGCAGACGCATATAGATTGGCATCTGACCGCCCTCGAAGCCATTAATGGCAACACCAGAACGTGACTTCTGACCTTTGACCCCACGGCCACCGGTCTTGCCTTTGCCTGAGCCAACACCGCGACCGACACGATGACGGTTCTTGGTGGACCCAGCTGCAGGAGAGAGTTCGTTGAGTTTCATGAGTTCTATCCCTCGACGACTTCGACAAGGTGAGACACCTTGTTGATCATGCCGCGAACGGCAGGTGTATCTTCCAGCGTCCGGGTGCGGCCGATCTTGTTCAGACCAAGGCCGACCAGCGTCTGACGCTGATCTGGTGCGCGACGGATCGGGCTACCGGTCTGGCGCACAGTGACAGTGGCTTTTGCTTTTGCCATTGGTCAGATCCTTCTCTCTTACGCCTCGGCCGCTTCAGCCATACCGGCTTCAGACGCACCGTCTGTGCGGCGACCAACAATGTCCTGAACTTTCAGGCCACGCTTGGACGCGACAGAGCGCGGGCTCGCCTGGTTGACGAGCGCGTTAAACGTTGCACGCACCATGTTGTACGGGTTGGACGAGCCGATTGACTTGCCAACAACGTCCTGGATGCCCAGAACTTCCATAACGGCACGCATTGGACCACCTGCGATCACGCCGGTACCGGGAGGTGCTGCGCGCAGCACGACTTTACCGGCGCCCCAACGGCCACGGCCGTCATGGTGCAGAGTGCGTCCTTCACGAAGCGGTACGCGAACCATGTTGCGCTTGGCTTCTTCAGTGGCTTTGCGGATCGCTTCAGGCACTTCGCGGGCTTTACCCTTACCGAAGCCAGCGCGACCTTTTTGGTCCCCGACAACGACGAGCGCTGCGAAACCAAAATTCTTACCGCCTTTAACCGTCTTGGCGACGCGGTTGATGCCTACGAGCTTGTCGACGAATTCGCTTTGCTCTTCGTCACGATCTCTGCGGCGTCCGCGGCCTCGACCTCTTTCTTCTGCCATGGTGGGCCTCCTAGAACTTCAGACCGCCCTCACGGGCGGCGTCTGCCAGGGCTTTCACCCGGCCATGGAACACATAACCGCCGCGGTCGAAGACAACATCTTCAACACCGGCTTTCTTTGCACGCTCAGCCAAAGCTGCGCCGACCTTCGCCGCCGCTTCAATGGTGCTGGTCGATTTCAGACCTTTGCGTACGTCTGCTTCGAGTGTTGAGGCAGAGGCGAGCGTCACGCCCTTCTCATCATCAATCACCTGAGCAGAGATATTCTTACCAGAGCGCGCAACAGACAAGCGAGCTTTGCCTTCCGCAACTTTGCGGAGTTTGGCGCGGCTGCGGTTCTGACGGCGCAGGAATTTTTCGCGAGACGACAACATGATTATTTCTTCTTGCCTTCCTTGCGGCGGACGTATTCGCCCTCATAACGGACACCCTTGCCTTTATAAGGCTCCGGGCGGCGATAGTTGCGGATCTCGGCAGCAACCTGACCCACGACTTGTTTGTTTGCGCCCGAGATTTCAATCTCAGTCGGCTTGGCACACTTGATCGTGATGCCTTCCGGGGCCGCGTAGATTACATCGTGACTGAAGCCGAGCGCCAGTTTCAGGTTCGAACCCTGCATTTGCGCACGATAACCAACGCCAACCAGCTCGAGACGCTTGGTGAAGCCTTCAGCTGCCCCCTGGACCAGGTTCGCAGCGTTCGAACGTGAGGTGCCCCACAGCGTCCGCGCAGAAGGATCCAGCGCTTGAGCAAAGGTCATTTTCTTACGACCCTTCTCGTCATTGATGCGGATCTTTTCATTCGCAGCAGTGACCAGATCATCGCGCGGACTGATGCGTAGCTCTTCGCCTTCCAGCTCAGCCGAGATCACTTCCGGCAGCTCCAGAGAGAGCTCGCCTTTCGGGCCTTTTGCTTTCAGCAATTGACCTTCAATGGTGACCGTCGTGCCTGACGGGACAGAAATCGGGAGTTTGCCAATACGAGACATATCCGTTTCCCTCTAGAATACGCGGCAGAGAATCTCGCCGCCGACATTCTCATTGCGCGCAGTGTTATCTGACATCACGCCCTTTGAGGTCGACAGGATCGAAATCCCAAGCCCGTTGCGAACCAGAGGAATATCACTCTTGGAAGAGTAGACACGCCGGCCTGGCTTCGACACACGACGGATCTCAGAGATCACCGGCGTACCGTCGAAATATTTCAACTCAATCTCGATATGCTTGTGACCGTCTCTTTCGATCTCAGCATATCCACGAATGTAACCCTCGCCTTGCAGCACTTCGAGCACACGGGCACGAAGCTTGGAGGCTGGTGTTACGACCTTGTCCATGCCGCGCATTTGCGCATTACGGATACGGGTCAGCATATCACCGAGGGGATCAGAAATCGCCATAATATCCCTCCTTACCAGCTAGACTTGACGAGGCCTGGGATTTTACCGAGCGAGCCAAGCTCACGCAGTGCAATCCGAGACATTTTCAGTTTGCGGTAATAACCACGCGGACGACCGGACACTTCACAACGGTTGCGAACCCGGTTGGGCGCAGAGTTGCGAGGAAGCTCAGCCAGTTTCAGACGCGCTTTAAAGCGCTCTTCCAGTGGCAGATCTTCGTTCATCGCGATCGCTTTAAGCTCTTCACGCTTGGCCGCATATTTCTCGACCAGGCGCTTGCGCTTATCATTCCGTTCTACAGCACTCTTTTTAGCCATTACAGTCTTCCTTCAGTGCTAGTTCCGGAACGGGAAGCCGCACTGCGCGAGCAGGCTCTTGGCTTCATCGTTCGTGTTGGCGGTGGTACAAACAATAATGTCCATACCGCGAATATCGTCGACATCGTCATAATTGATCTCAGGGAACACGAGTTGTTCCTTCAGACCCATGGCGAAGTTGCCGCGGCCGTCAAAGCTCTTGCCGTTCAGACCACGGAAGTCTTTCACGCGTGGCAGAGCAATATTGGTCAGACGATCGAGGAATTCGTACATCCGATCCCGGCGCAGCGTGACCTTACAACCAATCAGCATCTCTTCGCGCAGCTTGAAGCCGGCGATAGATTTGCGAGCCTTGGTGGCAACGGGCTTTTGACCTGCGATCTTTTCCATCTCGGCCAGAGCCGTCTTGATCTTCTTGGAATCAGCGACAGCTTCGCCAACACCCATATTGATCACGACCTTGTCGATCTTCGGGATCTGCATGTCATTCGTGTAGCCGAATTCTTCTTTCAGCTGCCCACGAATTTGCTCGTCATACTTCTTCTTGAGACGCGGCGTATAGTCTTTAGACATCGAGCGACTCCCCTGAACGTTTGGCGAAACGGGTCTTGCGACCATGCTCGTCGGTTTTGAACCCAACCCGTGTCGGCTTGCCGTCACGCGGATCGATCATCGCAACATTTGAAGCGTGAATTGGTGCTTCGAATGAATTGATGCCGCCTTGCGGATTGTCCTGGCTTGGCTTGGTGTGACGTTTGACAACGTTCACGCCGCGCACAACCACACGGTTCTCGTCTGGAATGACTTTCAGCACTTCGCCCTCTGCGCCTTTGTTGCGGCCAGTGAGAACGACAACGCGGTCACCCTTTTTCACTTTCGCAGCCATGGCTACAACACCTCCGGTGCGAGAGAGACAATCTTCATGTGGTTCTTGGCGCGCAGTTCGCGAGGAACAGGTCCAAAGATCCGAGTGCCGATCGGCTCATTGTTATTGTTGATCAGGACAGCCGCATTGGTGTCGAACCGGATGGTTGACCCGTCCGGGCGGTTAATGTCCTTGGCGACGCGAACCACGACAGCGCGGCGAACGTCCCCTTTCTTCACGCGGCCGGTCGGAATTGCTTCCTTGACCGAAACCACAATGACATCTCCGACAGAAGCGTAACGACGTCCGGCACCGCCCAGCACTTTAATGCACTGTACGCGGCGGGCACCAGAGTTGTCCGCGACCCGGAGGTTGGACTGCATCTGGATCATGCGTCGCCTCCATCAGAAGAAATGACTTCCCAACGCTTCAGCTTGGAGCGAGGCGGACATTCACGGATCGTGATCGTCTGACCTTCAACAGCCGAATTGTCTTCATCATGGGCGTGGTAACGCTTTGAGCGACGAACCGTTTTCTTCAGCAGTGGGTGAAGAAAACGACGCTCTACGCGCACGATTGCGGTCTTGTCCTGCTTGGTCGAGACCACTACGCCTTCCATAACACGTCTAGGCATATCTTACTCCTACGCCTCAGCGTCCGCGCGGGCCTGCTCGCGAAGCAGGGTCTGAACGCGTGCGATATCGCGGCGAACGACCTTGATGCGGGCGGTCTTTTCCAACTGGCCAGTGGCCTGCTGGAAGCGGAGGTTAAACTGTTCCTTCTTCAGCTGCAGGAGATCTTCCTTCAGCTGCTCAGGGCTCTTAGAACGGAAATCAGAAGCTTTAGCCATGCTTAAATTCCTTCAATCCGGCGGACGATCTTCGTGCGGATTGGCAGCTTAGCTGCACCGAGGCGGAGCGCTTCCAGCGCAACCTCATCCGGAACACCGTCGATTTCAAACAGGATGCGACCAGGCTGAACGCGGGCGACCCAACGGTCGACAGAGCCCTTGCCTTTACCCATCCGAACTTCAATTGGCTTGGCGGTGACCGGCGTGTCAGGGAAGACACGGATCCACACTTTGCCTTGACGCTTCATCTCACGCGTGACCGCGCGACGCGTGGCTTCGATCTGGCGCGCTGTGACACGCTCTGGCTCGAGCGCTTTCAGACCAAAAGACCCGAATGCGATCGAAGAGCCGCCTTTGGCATTCCCCTTGATCCGGCCTTTGAACGCCTTGCGGTATTTTGTACGTTTTGGCTGACGCATGATTTATGCTCCTGCCTGTGGGCCCGAAGCCGGACCACGCTGGTTGCCAGAACGGGCACGAGACTCACCAGAGGTCTCCGCACGGCGATCGCGCGCCATCGGATCATGCTCCATGATCTCACCCTTGTAGATCCAAATCTTGATGCCGATAATGCCGTAAGTGGTCAGCGCTTCGGCTGTGCCATAATCGATATCCGCGCGCAGCGTGTGCAGCGGCACAGAGCCTTCTGAATACTGTTCGGTCCGGGCAATCTCGGCACCGCCAAGACGGCCAGAGACCATGATCTTCACACCTTCGGCGCCAAGACGCATCGTATTCTGGATTGAACGCTTCATCGCGCGGCGGAAAGATCCGCGACGCTCAAGCTGACGCGCAATGTCTTCAGCGACCAGAGTGGCATCGAGCTCAGGCTTGCGAATTTCGACCAGGTTCACGCGAACCTCATCTTCCGTCATGTTGGACAGCTGACGGCGCAGGCTCTCAATGTCCGCACCTTTCTTACCGATGACCAGACCTGGACGTGCGGTGTGAATGGTGACCAGGCACTTCTTGTGCGGACGCTCGATGATAATGCGTGAGATACCGGCCTGACCCAGACGCTTCTTGATATGTTTCTGGATCGCGAGGTCTTCGTGCAGCAAGCGCCCGAAATCTTCGCTATCCGCATACCAGCGGCTGTCAGAGGTCCGGTTAATCCCGAGACGCAGACCAATAGGATTTACTTTCTGACCCATTATACGGCCTCCGCTTCTTGAGACGTGTCACGCAGAACAACAGTGAGCTGCGAAAACGGCTTCATGATCCGAGCTGCACGACCACGGGCACGGGCACGGATGCGCTTCATGACCAGGTTCTTACCAACATGCGCTTCAGCAACGACCAGGCTATCAATGTCCAGGTCATGATTGTTTTCAGCGTTGGCAACAGCACTCTTCAAAAGCTTGCGAACGTCACTTGCCGCGCGCTTGCGAGAGAATTGCATCTCATCGATCGCCTTCTGCACGGGCAGACCGCGGATCTGCTGCGCCAGCAGGTTCAGCTTTTGCGGGCTCGAACGATACATGCGCAGGACGGCGCGTGCTTCGTTCGAGGCCTGCTTTGGAGGATTCTTGGCTTGACCCATGATTATCTCCGCTTCGCTTTTTTGTCGGCACCGTGACCGTAATAGGTACGGGTTGGCGCAAACTCACCAAGCTTGTGACCAACCATCTCCTCGGTGACGAGGACGGGGACAAACTTGTTACCATTGTGGACCTGAAAGTTCAGACCAACGAATTGTGGCAGGATGGTCGAGCGGCGTGACCAGGTCTTGATGACCTCACGACGTTCAGACGCATGCGCCTTCTCGGCCTTCTTCAGGAGGTAGCCGTCAACAAACGGGCCTTTCCAGACGGAACGTGGCATTCTCTACGTCTCCTTAGCGTTTCGCGTTACGGCGACGGATGATCAAACGATCCGAAGCCTGTTTCCGGCGGGTTTTAGGCCCGCGTGTTTTCTTACCCCAAGGCGTCACTGGGTGACGGCCACCGGAGGACTTACCTTCACCGCCACCGTGCGGGTGATCGACCGGGTTCATAACCACGCCGCGAACGTGCGGACGCTTGCCTTTGTGGCGGTTACGACCGGCTTTACCCATGACCTGGTTCATATTGTCAGGGTTCGACACGGCACCGATTGTGGCGACACAACCGTCTGGCACCATGCGCAGCTCACCAGAGGTCAGCTTGATTTGCGCATATCCAGAGTCACGACCAACCAGCTGAGCGTAGCACCCGGCCGAACGCACCATCTGGGCGCCTTTCAGAGGCTTCATCTCGATATTGTGGATGATCGTACCGACAGGAATGTTCTTCAGCGGAAGAACGTTGCCTGGCTTGATGTCGGCGGTCGTGGAAGAGATCACGGTGTCACCAACAGCCAGACGCTGCGGCGCAAGAATGTAAGACAGCTCGCCATCTTCATACTTGATCAGCGCGATAAAGGCGGTGCGGTTCGGATCATATTCCAGGCGCTCAACCGTCGCAGGGACGTCCCAGCGATTCCGCTTGAAGTCGATCTTGCGATACAGACGCTTGGCCGCGCCGCCTTTGTGGCGTGCGGTCATACGACCTTTATTGTTCCGACCACCGGTCTTGGTCAGACCTTCGGTGAGCATTTTCACCGGACGGCCCTTGTGCAGCTCAGAGCGGTCAACGAGGACCAGCTGGCGGCGACCGGGTGAGGTAGGTTTGTATGTCTTTAAAGCCATCTAAATCTCCTACAGGCCCGTCGTGATGTCGACAGACTGGCCGTCTTTCAGAGTCACGATCGCCTTTTTGAAGTCCGAACGACGTCCAAGCTGACCGCGGAAACGCTTGGTCTTGCCCTTGACCAGGATCGTGTTGACCTTGGTGACGTCGACTTTGAACAGAGTTTCAACAGCTTCTTTGATGTCAGGCTTGGTGGCGGTCAGAGGAACGCGAAAGATGATCTTGTTCTCTTCAGCGACCAGCGTCGACTTCTCCGTAATGATCGGAGCCAGAAGCGTGTCATAATTGTGAGGCTTGATATCAGCCATGGATTAAGCCTCCGCTTTTGCGCGATTGAAGCGCGCATCGATGCTTTCCAGCGCATCCTTGGTCAGAACCAAAGTCTTGCGGCGAAGCACATCATAAACATTGAGACCAGCAGCTGGCAGGACATCCACGTTTGGAATGTTCTGAGCGGCCTTGGCGAAATTGCTGTCGAGCTCAGCGCCGCCAATGATCAGCGCGTTGGACAGGCCAAGCTTGGCCAGTTTCGCAGACAGATCCTTGGTTTTGGCATCTTTCAGCTCAGCCTTGTCGAGGACGAGCAACGCGTCATCTTTGACTTTCGAAGATAGCGCGTGGGCCAGAGCCATCTTGCGAACTTTCTTCGGCAATGCATGGGCGTGGCTGCGAACACGTGGACCGTGGGCAACTGCGCCGCCAACGAAGATGTTCGCATTTTTGGACCCGTGACGTGCACCGCCTGAGCCTTTTTGACGAATATATTTCTTGGTGGTCACAGACACATCAGCACGCTCTTGCGTCTTGTGTGTTCCGGCCTGGCGCTTTGCCAGCTGGTAGCGAACCATGCGCTGGATGACGTCGCCGCGGATCTCTTCGATCCCGAACACCGCATCATCAACAGTGGCTTTGCCAGCGGCCTTGCCTTCAAGTGTTTTGACGGAGAGTTCCATTATTCAGCACCCTCTTTCAGAAGTTTCTTCAGGAGGTCCTGGTCGACTTTCGCGCGTGGCTGACCGCCCGCAAGAATGTCTTTGGCCTGACCCACCCAGTCTTCGCTGGCAGCGTCTTCAGCCACACCGAGCTCTTCGAGCAGAGCGGTGCGCTCATCATCCGCCATCGCGACGAAAGCAGAGAGGGTACCAAGCCCCTTCTCTTTCAAATTCTCTTCAGTCTTTGGACCAATGCCATCGACGAGAACGATATTGTCAGCCGCGGTGTCTTCAATTTTCACGTCAGCGGCAGGTGCGTCACCTTTCGCTGGTGCCTTGAAAGAACCCTCAGCCGGCGCGTCCGCGTGGATCGCCTTTTTCACAGCGTCGCGAACTTCGACATAAGAGCCTTCCGCGCCCGGGATCGCGCCTTTGACGAGCAGCAGACCGCGCTCAACATCGGTGCGCACGATTTCCAGGTTCTGGACCGTTTTACGGGCAACGCCGTAATGACCAGCCATTTTCTTGCCCTTGAAGACTTTGCCTGGATCCTGGCACTGACCCGTCGAACCGTGCGAACGGTGAGAGATAGACACACCGTGCGAGGCGCGCAGACCGCCAAAGTTCCAGCGCTTCATCGCACCAGCAAAACCTTTACCGATAGAGACGCCAGCCACGTCGACTTTTTGTCCCGGAACAAAATGGTCGGCCTGAACTTCAGCGCCGACCTCCGGCAGAGCGATGTCAGATTTGACACGGAACTCTGTAACTCTTGATTTTGGCGCGACACCGGCCTTGGCGAATTGCTCGCGCTGGGCTTTTGCGGTGCGCTTGGCTTTCTTGTCGCCGGCACCCATCACGACAGCTGTATAGCCATCGGTGCGCTGGACCTGGCCACCCTTCTTGGTGGTCACGTCGCGCAGGTCTTCGGTGCGCAGGCCAACAACCTGACAGCCATCAAGCGCCAATACCGTCACAGGGATGTGACGGCCTTCTTCACTAAAAACGCGTGTCATACCCAATTTACGGGCAAGCACGCCAGAACGTTGAGCTGGAAGCGCCATTAGCGTGCTCCCTCGAGCTTGATCTCAATGCCAACGCCAGCCGACAGATCGAGCTTCATCAGCGCGTCGACGGTTTGTGGGGTTGGGTCAACAATGTCGAGAATACGCTTGTGCGTACGGATCTCGAATTGCTCACGAGACTTCTTGTTCACGTGCGGCGAACGGTTGACTGTGAAGCGCTCTTTACGGGTCGGAAGCGGGATCGGGCCACGTACTTCCGCGCCGGTGCGCTTGGCAGTCGAAACGATTTCGCGCGCTGACAAATCGAGCGCCCGGTGATCGAAGGCTTTAAGCCGGATCCTGATATTCTGTTTTTCCATCCTGCGATGTCCATTCACGATAAAACCACACATCCGGGCAGCACTCTTGGGGTGGAGCGCCCAGATACGAGGAAAATCCAGTTGTTCGTTTCGGTTGCCAGCGTTTGCCTTCACGGCACTGCCTGACTTGCGAAGGGTGGCCTGTACGGGAATCAGAGGCCGACGTCAACAGGAGTGTGTGCAGATTTTGCCGGGGTGGCGAAGCCGTCCTGGTTCAGCGCCCACCACATCGCCTTGAGGCGGTGTCATCGCCATCCAGTCGACGGTCAATCTTGGTCAGACAGTCGCGGGTCTGATTTCCAATCGCAACCCCCGCATTCGCGCGGTCTTTGATGTCCACGATCGCGGCGCGCAGGTCAGATTCTATCTCCGCCCGCTCCCATCCATCGGACAGGTTTATCATGTACAGAATATTGAACCGTCCAGACGCGCTCAGCGCATCACGGGCCGGGCGTTCCAATTGTATCACCAGCGAACGGAGCACCGCGGCATTGTCCGTTTCTCGCAGGGCGTTGGCGACGCGCTGCCCGGCCTGGATTCGCGTATCCCTGTCTGTCGAGTTCAGGCGCGCGACGAGATCATCCGCGGCCTTCTGTTCTGCCGCGCTGACCGAACCTGAGCCGGCAGAACTGGGCGCCGCTCCCAGCGAACGGGATGGCGGGGCTGGTGATGCCGCAACCACATCTGGACCGGCCGCAGCTGGGACATTCGGACAGGATTGATCGCAGCCCTGGGCGCCAACCGAATTTGCGAACAGTGAATTGTCGGATTCCTGCAACTCATCCTTGGTTCGCTCAAGGTCCAACAGGACCAAAGCGGTAATCGAACCCAGCACGCCAAGCATTGCCACCGCTGCCAACAGAATGACGCGTATCCGATTGCGCAGGCGTTGCCGCTGA
>JBCCCT010000080.1:0-14511 GCA_039033355.1 Pseudomonadota bacterium
AGCGATAAAGTTCCGCCGGTCGCCCGCCTGTGCCGCTTTCCATGTCTCCGGTCCCTTCGACCAGACCCGTGCGATCGAGGGCGCGGCGGAAATTCTGTTTGTGCAGGACCTGCCCCAGAATGGCTTCAACCGTGCCTTGCAGTGCGGTCAGGGTGAATCGATCGGGCATCAGTTCGAAGACGACCGGGCGATAGCGAATCTTGGACCGCAACCGGCTGATTGCGGTCGCCAGAATACGCCGATGATCTGATGCCATCGGTTCGCCAAGTTCCAGATCGGGCAGCGGCAGGTCGCGGTCGCGGGCACACTCAGCCACCAGGCCAGCCTCATAAAGCAGCTCATAGCGTTCCAGCACCGCCTCGTCCGGCCAATCATTGCCGGCCAGTCCGAAGGCGGTTTCGGCGCGCGACGAGCGATCGGGATTGCCCGCGGCCCAAGTCGCGAGCTTTGGCGCAATCACCTCATCAATGATGGCGGGCGGTCCGCCGCGACGGTCTTCCCACGGAAAATGACGATACCAGCCGCGCCAGCGCGCCTCGAACGCATCTGGCAGGCGCTCGGCTTCCGGGGTCAGCGCCAGATAGCCGACGCTGACTACGCGCGAGTCAGCCGGGGCGCTGAGCAAGCTTGCTTCCGGACTTTCCCGATCGCGATCGCCAAATGTGTAAAGCTGTTCAACATAGCCGAGCTGAAACCCGGTTTGCTGTTTCACCCAGCCGCGCAGGGCGAGTTCGAATGTGCGATGCTGGTTCGGATCAAAAGCCCCGAAGGGCAGGGCGGTCACGCCATCATCGCGGCGCGTGGCCAGCACGCGCGGCTTCTGGCCATCAAAGGCGACAATCACCACAGACAGACCAATGATCAGGCTCATGCAGGCGCCTCAATATGCGCCAGCAGTGCGACCGTGCGCGCGATAAACTCGGCCTGCGCCGCCTCCGTCGGTTGCGGCGTCAGGGTCAGGTCGATGCCGCGCGGGGGGTGGCCGAAAAAGCGGTCTGACTCGGCTTCCGAGAATCCGGCCAATTGGGTCGCTTCGAACCAGGCACAGATATTATCGGCTTTCTTGATCAGGCGCTTCAGGCTGGCGGGCGTTTCCGCCGGCAGGCCGAACCGGGCATGGATGGCATAAGCAAGGCGCGCCTCAATATCCTTATAGCCATCCCCAAGCACGGCCTTGAAGGGCGAGATCATGTCGCCAATGACATATTCCGGCGCATCATGCAGCAGGGCCAGCAGGCGCGAGCGCGGATCCAGCCGCGGCTCCAATTGCAGGCACAGGGCTTCGACGATGACGCTGTGCTGGGCCACGGAAAAGGCATGCGCGCCCTTGGTCTGACCATTCCAGCGCGCGACGCGGGCCAGGCCATGGGCAATATCTTCAATCTCGACATCGACCGGTGACGGGTCGAGGAGGTCGAGGCGGCGACCTGACAACATGCGTTGCCAGACTCGGGCGGGCGGTTTGCGAGACGGGGTTCGACTGCTCATCCGCCCCTGTTTACGCAAAAGTCATCCCGGGTAAAGAATTAGGGCGCTTTTGATTACCTTTTGCCTCGATCCAGTCCAATTTGACTCAGCTCTCGTTAAGAGGTGCACGTCATATTGTAATCATTGACGGCGTAAGACCGAGGCATGGTGATGTTAAATTCAATGATTGAATGGGCTGGACAAACCAGCACAGCGTGGTGGGTGCTCTCCGTAGCAGTCCTCGTCATCCTCGTCGAAGCCATCCGCGCCAGCAAGCAAGTCTTCTGGGCGGACATGATCGAGGATGACGAGTAGATCGTCTTCGGGCTGGGGGCATTTCTGACATTTTTTGGATTGGGCCGGACGCTTGAGCGTGCGGGTTGACTGAATGACGTCAGCTTTCGGCGTCAAAGCGGACGTCAACGGTTCATCAATCGACCGCAACGGATGCCTGTTTCAACAAACTGGATAGCTCGGAAATTTTTCCCTTCGCGTATTCAAAGTTCTGGAAAGACTGCAGCATCACACTCTGATCACAGAAGTGACTGTAACTACTAATGGCGAGACGAACGAGCTCAGCTTTGTTAGAGTATTTGGGCACCATCGCCAAGTATGTTTCGGCCAGGTTGAATCTACAAAATCGTTCTTGCTCAAGGTCCTCCAATTGATACGACAGATTGATAGATGTCATATACAAGTCGGCCGCTATATCGAATGCACCTGCTTTTACGCTGAGTTGGGCTTTCAAATTGAACAACCCAGCGACAAATGCGTCGTCTCCCCAGATTTTCGCTAACTCAATTGATTTATCGGTGAGTGAAATTGCAGGCTCCAGCGCCCCGCCAGAAGCCAATTCCATCGCGCGTGGCTGAACAAGCTGCAATACGTCGTTGCAGGTTTCATCCAGTGAGTCCTCATCAGTATCTATCGAATCCAACGAAAACCCCACTTCGTTGGCGATCTCAGTCAACTGTTCGACAACAAGATAGTTGCCGTTTAAGCGACGAACACTCTTTCGTATTATGGGCGCCCACGAATATTGGTCGGACTTTCTGAGCTCGACGAGTGCTCTCTTATAGTTCTGTAGCGCCTCGCCTGTCTGGTTGCTTTTCTCTAATCCTTCGGCGAGTCTGAAGTACGCCAAAAAGACAGATGGGTCCTGAACATCCAGACCGTGTTCTATAGCCAGTTCGAGGAACTTTTTTTGGTTGGGCC
The DNA here is from genome assembly GCA_039033355.1 of Pseudomonadota bacterium. Taxonomy (GTDB): domain Bacteria; phylum Pseudomonadota; class Alphaproteobacteria; order Caulobacterales; family Hyphomonadaceae; genus Henriciella. Next base: position 2,683 of record JBCCCT010000080.1, read on the forward strand.
AATCATCCGAATAAATTAGTTCGGACAATAAGTAGGCGATGTTCCACTTAAGATCTGGAGTTTTAGCATTCTCCCAAGCAATCAGTCCATGATGCTCGGAACGCGCCTTTTCACCAATGCTGTCTAAGATCAAAGCCATGTTTCGGTGTGCTTCGGCAAACACGATGGTGTGCGCGAACGGTACGATCGCTTGAAGCGCTTCCTCGCAAGGTGCGATCAGTTTTTCTAAGTCCTCTTTGGTGGCGTCTCCGCGCATTTCTAGCGACTGATACTCCAGCAAGTTTAACCGAACCAAGCTGTACGCGTATTGCTCTCGGTCATTCCACTTCTCTGCCGTGGATTTGCATTTGAGCAATTCCTCTCTCGCTCTCTCCATTTGTCCAATGGCTTTGAACGAAAGCGCCTTGTCAGCCAGCAAGCCTGGTATGTACTCGAACTGACCGCTTTCGCTTGCAAGTGTGATTGCAATGTCGAGTTCCTCAATAGCTTTGTCGATATGTTTCATTGCAAGGAGCGTTTGAGCTTTCGCGTGTCGCAGCCTGATATTTGTTGCAGCGTCTGCTTGTCGTTCGGCAGGAGGGATTGTTTTTTCGAGAAGCGTGAGAGCGTCTAACAGACGACCCGTATGCCGTAAGTTCGAAATCCTGAGGGCTTTGATCCAAATTGAATCCGCGGGCTCGACTCCTTCTTTCGGCAATTGGTCAACTTGATCCAGAACCGTGCCCATTTCCTCAAATTTTTGTGCCTTTTCCAATATCTGAGCGAGACCGAGGAGTTCCGCGATTGGATTTCTGCCCGGATGGTTTGATGAGACATTTGACAGAGTGATTTTTTGGCTCCGCTCCGCCAGCTCAACTTGGCCAAGCGTCAGAAGCAGACTTCCAACGATTTGCGCGGCACGAATTGGGCTTAGTTCGTTTTCACTCCATTTCTGAACGGCAATTCCGATGCTGTCTTGGCTGTTGGCCGCTTTACCTGCATATAGCTTTCGAAGCGTTTTACTGGCTTGCTTGGCGAAACTATCGGCCAATTCTCCATAAACGGGCCGCACCTTTCCTGGTTCGAACAGTTCTACTAGGCGTTCTAAGGGAGCGGGGATCTCAGCGTTTTTGCCCCCATGAATATTCCAGGTGACGTTTTGAATATCGTTTTTGAGATACTGAAGCGACAGATGGTCATGGCCTTTCATCAAATCGGCGCCGCTGTAACCCAAAACGAAGAGATGTTTGCTTACTAGCACTCGTCGCAAAAACTCGGTTTTCACGGCGCTTAGCCCGCCTTGAAGGTTCGCCTTGTTCATACGGAGGGATTCAGGAGCTGAGGCGCATCCGTGTAGTTTCGCGATCACGTACCGATCGTCGTTGGAACCGCTCAACCAACTCGCAAAATCACGCTCGGTCCGAAGGCAATCAAAGCTGATTTTTGCGTCTGAGAAAGCTCGTTCCAGATAGTTGTCGTAGTTCGTCGTTATCAATACTTTGAGTTTTTGCTCGCTGGCGGCGTTAGCGATACCTTCGTGCAGCGCATTGGGGCTGCCTCCGAGAAAGGGCTGCATGAGGGCCTGCAGGTCACGGTGTGTGAGGCGCGCGACGCTCATGACTAGTTCAGGCGTCACGTCTTGGAGCGCGTCGCTCACAGCACTCGTGAACTCACTACCCAAAACCTCTTCTGCATTTTGGCAAAGCGCATTCACAAGAGAAGATGAAAATGACGACCAGTTAGGAAGGTTGGCCGGGTTCGGGATTGATATGCCTGCGCCTGTTAAAAGAACGCTGTTTTCAAGACTAAACGGATAGTCCTGGTCTACGCTCAATCGCTTCTTTTTCTTCCAAAACACATTTGCCCCCGAGGTTTTGAACCTATCGATCTGCAGGTCATGGTCGCCCATGCATATGCCAGCCATTTATGGCGAGTTGAGCTCGAACTGCAAACACTGTTCATTTTCAGCGCAATCACGTCTGCTTTCGGCGTCAAAGCAGACATTGAATGGTGATGAGTAGGCAACCGCATTGTGATACCTATCCATAGATGTTCGACTTAGACTATATTTTACTCAAATCTGGCGAAGCACTTCCAACTATCGATGCGTCGCAGCCTTTCATGGCAGTCGTTTGCATAGAGATGGACGATGTTTCGGTAGCTTGGAGGTCTGAAGTCAGCGCATGGCTTGTCGACAACGGATGCCGTTATGCCATTGCGTGGGGTCCGTCCTGTAGCTTGTGGGATTATGCAATAGACGAAGCGAATTTAGCAGCGTTCGATTACGCGGAAATTCCGGAAGATAATTTCGTGATGACCACGTGGCACGAGGATGAGGAACTGTCAGACGTGTTCTGGTTTGCAAAAAATGCGGCGAGACACCCTTCCATAGAGCTAAATCGAAGAGTGTTGATCCACATAAGCGAGATGAATCGAGAAACCGAATTGCTCAGAATGTGGAACGAAACCGAGGAGGTTAATGTCTTCTCCTGACCCAAAGCAGACATTTCACCGCTCCTGAACACCGACTCCGCAAAGAAAAAACCCGGCGCATCGCACCGGGTTTAAGTCAATTCGGGTGAAAAAAGTTAGGCGCTTACGCTGCCACCGCTTCTTTCTTCGGTTTCGGATCGCGTAGCACATAGCCGCGGCCCCATACGGTTTCGATATAGTGCTCGCCGCCTGTCGCCTGCTGCAATTTCTTGCGCAGCTTACAGATGAACACGTCGATGATTTTAAGCTCAGGTTCGTCCATGCCGCCATACAGGTGGTTGAGGAACATTTCCTTGGTCAGCGTCGTGCCCTTGCGCAGGCTGAGCAGCTCGAACATCTGATATTCCTTGCCGGTCAGGTGGACGCGCTCTTCGTCGACTTCGACGGTCTTGGCATCCAGATTGACCAGGATCTCGCCGGTGCGAATGACGCTCTCAGCATGGCCTTTGGAACGACGGACAATCGCGGTGATACGGGCGATTAGCTCGTCCTTGTTGAACGGCTTGGTGAGATAATCGTCGGCGCCATAGCCGAGCGTTTTCACCTTCGCTTCAATGTCCGGATTACCAGACAGGATCAGCACAGGCGTGTTCACGCGCGCCATCCGGAGCTGTTTCAGGACGTCATATCCAGAGATATCTGGGAGTGAGAGGTCCAGAATAATGATGTCATATTCATAGACTTTTCCCAGATCGACGCCCTCTTCACCAAGGTCCGTCGTGTAGATGTTAAAGCCAGCCGCTTTCAGCATCAATTCGATGCTACGGGCGACGGCATTATCATCCTCGATTAGTAAGACTCGCATTTTCAGCTCCCCGAATCGGTGTATTTCGCATTCCTAGCGTGATCGTTAACCATTGTGAATCTAGGTAATGAAGCTTACTGAAGATTTAACAATCGGATTCGAAACGATATTTTTATTCATACCTCTTAAGAATGAAGGTCTTGCCCGGTCCGCCCAAGAAGCGTGTGAGCAATAGCGATAACGTCCTGAATTGGCTGAGAGGACGGATTTGTTGAAATTAACGTTCGCTGACTGCGGATGGCTTCGCGCACCGCGTCATCGCGCATAACCGTTCCAGCCAGGTGTGGGCGGAATCCCAGGAAAGTCTGGCAAGCCTGCGCCACGGCAGAGAAGGTGTTCTGCCCGGCAGAGCGGGTTTCGCACTGATTAATCGCAATCGTCTGTTCAACCCCCGGCGCGTAACCTTTCAACACTTTGATAAAGGCATAGGCGTCGGTCATCGAGGTTGGCTCATCGGTAATCACCATCAGAACCTTGTCCGCCGCCCGCGCCAGGCGCATGCAATTCGATTCGATGCCAGCACCAAGGTCGAGAATGACTTGATCATATTGCAGGGCGAGGGCAGAGAGACCGGCCGCCAGACGGGCAACCTCCTCTGAATTCATTTCGGCCAGGGCACCCGAGCCAGACCGACCAGGCAGGACATCAAAGCCGCCGCTCCCCGACCCGCCATCAACGGGCGTTACGGCGTCTTCAAGCTCCACCCAGCCTGCAATGACCGCGGCGAGGTCGGTTTCCGGCGCGATGCCAAGCTGAACATCGACATTTGCGAGGCCAAGATCGCCGTCGACGAGCAATGTCCGTCGTCCGGCTTGTGCCATGGCGCTGGCCAAAGTGATCGACATGAACGTCTTGCCGACACCCCCTTTGCCTGAGCCCACCGCAATGATGGAAGCGGGCTCAACCCGGCGGGGCGGACGCTGATTAGGGCGGTCCTGGGATTTAGGAAGAAGGAAGCTCATTATGCAGCTCCTTTAAGTGCGACATGGGCCGGTGCGTCTTCTGTCAGCAACTGGGCCAGTCTAGAGGGCGTCGCGGGGACCAGGCCACCGCCAATGAATGGCGTAATGGCGAGGTGCGAAAAGGCGATTTTCGCAGAAATCAGAGCTGAGACAATCCCGCCGCGACGGCGCGTGACATCCAGCTTGGTGACAATCGCTCGCCGCACGCCGCAACGTGCAAAAGCTCTTGCTGCCTCATTGAGGTCTTCAGGGTGCCCCTCGGCGCTGATCACCAGAACCGGTTCAGCGTCGATCACCGCAAGCAAATCCTGCAAGCTCGCCATGTCATCATGGTCGAACGGAATGATTGCGGGTAAGTCGATAATGCAGCGCTTGCCTTCATTCTGAATGGTCTTGAGCAGCTTGAACAAATCGTTCGGATTGGTCACCGAACGGATCTGATCCTGCTCTTTCTCAAGATAGGCTGCGAGTTGTGCGCCGCCGGCGGTCAGATCGAGATCAGCCGCGACCGGCAGGATTTCGGCTTTCGCGACTGCTGCGCGCCGAGTCAGCTTTGCGGCAGTGGCTGTGCGGCCATGGCCAGGTGCGCCGACCAGGACGATATTCCGATGTGGAGATGGTGGAATCGGGTCGCAGGAAATCGCACTATCAAGGCCAGCCGCGAGGGCTGTGCTCGGTTCATGGCCTTCAAAGCCGCCCGTCATGCCGGCATCCGCAATGCGTTCCGCGAACCGTTCGGGCGTGCCGTGCCATAACAGGGCGTCACGTACGCGGTTGCGGATCGGGCTTTCAACCAGACGCGGGGTCGGTGTTGCCCCCAATCGGGTCAGAATTCGTGACTCATTGGGGACCATGCCGCCGCCCAATTTGTCCGTCGCTGCGCGCACTTCTACCCCGCCGGGCACTTCGCGTTCGGACAGGATGATCGCATCATCGCCCATTTCCGCGAAGATCAATGCCTTTGCAGCCTCTATGGACTCAGCGGCAAACATCTTCATTCGCATACGGCACACTCCACTATAGCGAATCGAGTGTTGGGCCGAAATGGTTAACAGAATCTGTCAATTTGTTAGGTTTTTGCAGATCTTAACGATTTGTCAGGGGAAATTCGGGGGCGCGAACGGGCTTATCCACAAGACGCGCGACCCGATCAGGACATGGTGATCGCTTTCTGGAAGGCCGGGCGGGCGGAAATCCGGTCCACATAGGCCTTGAGATTAGTCATGTCGTCACTGACCGAGCCGATCCGATTGGACATGAAACAGGCATGGCCCAGCATGATATCGGCGCCGGAAAAGTCGCCGATCAGGTAGTCCTTGCCCTCAAGCGCGGCATCGATCGGGGCCAGCGCCTTGGTCAGCAGGCGTTGCGCCTGACCCAGAACGTTCGCATCGCGGCGATCTTCGGGCAGCAGGATGGTTTGCACAACCACCGTATTCACCGGCGGCATCACCATGCCTTCGCAATAGTGAAACCACTGCAGATAATCGGGATAGCGCGCATCGCTGACAGCCGGTTTCAAGCCACCATTCTTGTGGCGCTCCAAGACATATTCGACAATCGCTCCGGATTCGAAGATGGAGACGTCACCATCTTCCAGAACCGGCACACGCCCGAGCGGGTGCCGTTGTCTGTGCTCGTCCGATTTCAGGTCTTTCGGATGAAAGTCCATTTTATTGATTTCATAAGGCAGCTGCAATTCCTCGAGCAGCCAGACAATCCGTCCGGCGCGGGAATTGGGGGCGAAGTGAAGTTTCAGCATGATCTGTCTCTCTAGGTCTCAGCATACGCGGGTGATTTAGGACCGTCGGTGCCCCTTTTTCTCAAGCCGCCAGCGCAGCGTGTCGATCCGGTCCTGTCCAAAGAAGGGCTCGCCATCCAGAACCATGGTAGGCACGCCCCAATGGCCCGCCGCATCCAAGGCGGCTTGATTGGCTTCCACCTCTGTCATCGGATCATAGGTCGCGATGGCCGCTTCCATATCGGCCAGATCCAATCCGGCTTTGGCAACAGCCTCAGCCAGGCGATCGCCCTGGTCCCAGCCAGACTCTCCGCCCCAGATCAGATGCGAGACGTGATAAGCGAGCTCAATACCCTTGCCGCGCCGGGCCGCCTCGACGCCCAGTCCGGTCAGGCGGAAGATATAAGGCTGGTCGTCCGACACTTCGAAGGTCTCGAAATTCTGAACCACAGGATCCGGCACCGGAAATCCGATTTTCATGCCGAGAAACTCGGCCCGCCGAAACGAATCCATGATGATATATTGTGCCGGTTTGCGATCGCCGGAGAACAGTGATTCCTTGCTCCGCACAGCAATCGGAAGCACCGGTCGGTATTTGATATCGACATCAAAATCGTCGCGCAATCGCAGCAGGTCCGGCGTCACCAAATAGGAATAAGGGCTCCGGAAGGACCAGAATACATCGACTGTAGCTGTCATGGCGGCGTTTCCTCTCTCAATGACGAGTCATTTGAAAGCAGGTTTGTGCCGAGTCTAGGGTGTCGTCGGGTCGGTTTTGCTGTCCGGGTCTAAGCGAAACCCGGAGAGCGACCGTCCACAATCTCGCTTAAGGTCACACCGAGCTGGCCATCGGCGACCACCAGGCGACCGCGGGCCATCAGGCGATCAGAGACATAGATGTCGACCAGGTCCGTGGTGCGGTTTTCCAGCTCGACAATCTCGCCTTCAGACAGGGACATCAATTCCTCGACCGGCATACGTGCTTCACCCAGCACGACATCAACGCGCACGGGGGCGTCCATCAAGCTGGTTTCAAGGGCACGGTTCACAGGGGTCATTTTGATCTCTTGTCTCTCTCTCTGCGTCGATTCAGACTGCGGGGGAATGGTTGCCGAGAAGTGAATAAATGGGGTCAGCTCTTAAATAAGTCACCCTGCTGATCGATCACAACTGCAGCAAGTCGGCGCACCCGGTCCAGCGCGGCCTGGCGGTCCGCCTCGTCAATCGAGGCTTGCTCGAGACAGGCTGCAAGATCGACGATGCCGGCCAGTACCTGTTTCAGCTCCGAAGACGTCCTCGACAGCACATCAGCCTGTTCGGCCAGCGCGTCATTGCGCGCAATGGAGGCACCGCTGGCCTGGGCGTCCGCCAGCAACAGGGCGAGATCTTCGGTCGACAGCTCGATCGTATCACGCGCGCCTGGCGCCGGGGCGCTGAAATCACTGGCAAAGGGATAAGGCTCGATTTTTTCGATCCGACGCTTCATTCGACCAGCTCGTCATCTTGCGGGCGGGCGAGAATGTCGCCGCGTTTGACCAGAGTGCGGGCAATGGTCAGGACTTCAGCGCGGGCGGCATCAATCTCGCTCCGGCGGACCGGGCCGATCGCGGCAATATCCTCACGTAGCAAGTCGCCGGCGCGCTGGGTGATGTTCTGGAAGAAGGCCGCGGTCACCTCGGCATCGGCGCCTTTCAGGGCGATGGTCAGCACGGCGCGATCGACATTGACCAGAATGGTTTGCAAGCTGGCCGGGTCGAGGCGGGCAAGATCATTGAACGTAAACATCAGGGCCCGGATTTTCTCGCCTGCGCCGGGTTCCGCGCCGTCCAGCGCGGACAGTAGAGACTGCTCGGACTGGCTGTCGAGTTGATCAAAGATCTGGGCGACATGCGCATGTCCACCCGGATTGGATGTGCTGGCAGCGTTTGGCAGCATCTGTTTGCGAATGGCGCGTTCAAGGGCCGATAGAGCGGCGGGGTGAACCGGTCCGAGATTGAGCAGACGTTTCAGCGCTTCCGTCGCCAGCGTGCGCGGCAAGGCGCGGACCGCATGGGCGGCGGCATCTGGAGCCATTTGCGACAGGATCACAGCGATGACTTGCGGACTTTCATCCTCGAGCAGCTGGACAATCTCTTCGGGTTTGCGGCGCGACACGTCTTGCCAGATGCCATGACCCGGCGCGGGCGCCACGCGCGATCCGGACCGCATGGCGTCGACATAATCATGCAGAACCCCGCGTTCCGCTGCTGTATCGTCGGGCAATTGTTCCATAGCATTGCTGAGGCGTCCGGCTTCTTCCGGAGATAAAAGCGGCCACACGGATGCAGCCTTGCTCCCAAGCGCCCGCATCAGACGTGCGCTGCGGAACAGGCCTTCATCACTTTGAACTGCAGAGGCAGGCAGGCTCATCTAGTCCTCCGCATAGGACATCCAGTTGCGCACCACTTGCGCCGTTTCGTTTGGTTTGGCTTCGGCCAGCGCATTCGCATCATGTTGGTCATGACGGTCGACCTGTGCCGGTGCTACCAGGCGAGCGGGTGGTTTCGGCGCAACCGTGCGCAGCGGCGGATCCATGTCACGCGGGGCGGTCTGGCGCAGGCGCTGAGGCGCCAGGCCCAGAGCCAGAAGCAAAGCCGAGAGCAAGGCGAGGCCAGTCAGTTCCGCGATCTGCATGGGTGTCAGCGATGCGCCGACGCCGCGTGCAAACGGAAATTTTGTCAGGCTGAGCATGTCGCGTTCCGGATTGAACGCCATGGCCGCCGTGAGAACAGTTTCGATCCGTGTGCGCAGCGGGCGAAGATCCGTGGCGAAATCACCATCAATCATCACCAGCACAGATTTAGGTGAACTGCCGGTCACCGAGACGCGAACTTTACCTGGTCCGGTAATTGGTTCGAGCAGATAGGTGAGTTCCTGCTCCAGAACCCCGCCCACCGGCTCGGTCTTGCCGCTGCCAAGCACATCATAGGCGCGTAACGCGAAAAGCCCCGCTGCGAGCACAAACGCAGCGAGGACCATGAGGCGTGTGGTGGGCGATCTGTCTTTAACGCTCATCTCTCGACACCAAAGCCCGATACAAAAGCGGGCAATCCGTCACAGAGTGTACGGCTGGCGTCGTAAACGGCGCTTTAACATTCGGGATAAGGCCCGAATGGATTTGGATTTTATCCGGCGCCGCCTGACTTAGCGATATTGTTGCAGGCGGGTCGTCCGCAGGCCCTTGCGGCCATGCTTGGAGTAAAGGGCTCGCCAACAAGAAAACTCTTCTTCGCTAAGATCATAGCGACGAAGGGCTTCTTCTTCGGTGAGCAATCCGCCCGAAACGGCAGCCACAACTTCGGCCTTGCGACGGGTGACCCAACGGGTAATGCCAGGTTTTGGCAGGTCTAGGAGCGTCAGAGGGCGACCATCCGGGCCGCGCACGCTCAGGGATTGTGCATTCTGCGTCATTCTTTCCACCACTGTTTTACAGTTCATCAAGCCGCTTCTGCAGCCATGGTGGGGTTATACAGGACCCGAATTAAAGCCGGTTTCAGAGCAATCCGAGAATTTTCAAGAAAATTGGAAACAACCCGCGATGAGACGTTAGGAGGCTGTTTGCAAACCTGTTCCGGAATGGGGCACTTATAGACCAGATGCCAATTATTGCTTGGCAAAGCGGGCCAGATCGGCCGCCGTATCGCCGCTAATGTCCGGGCACATATTGATCAAAAGCTCGGCCGCGTGACAGGTTCCGCGCACTTCCCGGCAGCGAGCGGGCACACCAGCCGCCATCAATCGACGATAAAAGACCAGGCCTTCATCGCGCAGCGGATCACACTCATTCACGCTGATCATGGTGCGCGGCAGGCCTTTGACGTCTTCCTCTGTGGCAAAGAGCGGCCAGGCCAGGGGGTTCTTGGCTTCAAAGGCCTCCATGCCATAGGCCATCGCGCCGCGATTGCTGTGCAGGCCGATCAGGATGCCATTATTCTCGATCGAGGAGGGCAAGTCGTCTTGCGGCCATTGTCCGGCAATATAGGGGCACAGCGCATAGAGACCGCTGATCAGATCGATATCGCCATCCTGTTTCAGCTTAAGGCCGGTGGCGAGGGTCAGATTGCCGCCGCCGCTTTCGCCAGCGATGACAATTTTTCCGGCATCGATGCCAAGCGTCTCAGCCTGTGCATGCAGCCAGCGGAGCCCTGAAACGCAATCATCGAGGCCAGCCGGGAAGGGCGCAACTTCTGGCGCAGAAGAGGGCACCAGGGCATTGCGAAAATCGACCATGGCCACAGCGACCCCGTTTGCTGCGATGATTTTCGACCAGGCGCGGTAATTCCCGTAAAAGCAGGAAAAGGTCATCATCCCGCCGCCATGAATGTAATAGACGCATGGCACGGGCTCTGTGCCTTCCGGGCGTACGAACCGTATCTTGATCGTGTTGCCGTCCGGCTGTGAGGTAAATTCGTGCTCTGAAATCGCCAGGCCTTCAGACGGCGCCAGCATTTCATTGTCCATCATCTCAAGCATCATGCGCAGCTGTTCGGCGGCGGCCTTTGCTTCAGGCGTGTTGGCTTCGGCGAGCTGGGCGTCTCGCGAGACAACATCACTGTCCTCGGTCGGACTGGGCAGCATCGCGAGCGCCGCTTTCAGGCGGGGGTCCAGTCTCGGATCATTGGCTATGTCTGGCATTGTGCTTCATCTCCCTGTCTTTGACACAGAGACAAGCATAGGACTTGCGGGATCGGCCAGTTTGTCGTCGCGACAGGCGCCGCGATCAGGCGAATTGCGGGGCGATTTTCAGGTTTTTCACCCAACCGAGCTTTTCATAAGCCAGCAGGATGGTGCCATTATAATCGACAATCCGGTTCCACAGACCCTTGCGCGGGCGGTGCAGGGCGCTTTGCGGCTCTTCATGATGGTGATCATGGAAAGCTTCGCCGCCGGTCAGCAAGCCGATCAGGTGATCGGCCCATTTTGGCGTCGGCAAATGGCCGAGGACATTGATGCCATAGACGGTGGCGTGGAATTGAATGGCCCGGCCAATGACGAAACAGGCATGGCAGATTGCGGTCAGGATCAGCGACCCGCCTGCGGCCCAGACAATCAGATAGATGGCCGCCGGAATAACCAGGTGCAGGACCAGGGACAGCGAATTGTAGAACTGATCCATCCAGACCACGATTGGCTTCTTTTTCAGCCACATGGGCATGGGGCGCATCATGTCTTTCGCGTCGCGCCAGATGATCCAGCCGACCCAGGCCCAGCGCTTGGACTCGAACGGATTATGCGGATCGCCGGGCTTGTCTGAAAAGCGGTGATGCTGGCTGTGATAATTGACCCAGTCGCGCACGGTGCCCTGCATGGCAATCATCAGATTGATCATGGTGACAACCTGACCGGGGGCTTTCAGCTCGCCGGCCTTGTGCTGCATGATACGGTGCAGCGGACCGATGCCCGCATTGCAGACGAAAATGGACAAGGCCACGATGCCGAGGCCGAGGGGCAGGTAATACCAGCGCAGGGTCAGCCCTGAAATTGCCAGGCCGAGGACGATCATGGTGATCAGCATGGCCAGGCCCAGCGCAGGGTACAGAAAGGCCGAGAAGAAACTCGCAAAGTTGAACGTGGTCCAAGTTTTCGGAATCGCGACTGAGCGAGGGATCATTCTGAAGACCTCCAATATCTGGTGATGTGAGTATGCGAGCAAGTCGCCTACCAAGCTGTTAAGACTCGCTCGCAAATCAGAAAAGTCCTGATCTGATCAAATCTCTGCAATCTTTTGAAGTGTGACGGGAGAGTCACGATTTTTGAGACTCTCCCATAAGTTTCTACCGATTATCGAATTCCGACCGCACCAATTCCAG
>JBCCCT010000081.1:0-14449 GCA_039033355.1 Pseudomonadota bacterium
CAAAGACTGGCCAGCCAGAATGCGACCCGCCGGCTTGAAATCCTGCTCGGCCGGTATCCGAGTGCCGAGCTGGAAGCGATGGCCGAACTGCCGCAGCTGGGTGTCTTGCCGCCAGCTGGCAATCCGACCCTGCTGCTGACGCGCCGTCCTGATATCGCGGCTGCAGAAGCGCGGGTCACCTCCGCTGGTCTGCGCGCTGAGCAGGCGCGCCTGGCCATGCTGCCAAGCTTCCGTCTGACCGGCGGCTTGTCGACCACAGAGGCCGACATTGCGGATGCGTTCGATCCAGGCCGCATTGCCGCGCGCCTGGTTGGCAGTCTGACGGCGCCGATCTTTAATGGCGGTGCTCTGGATGCGGATCGCGATGCCGCGGTCGCACAAGCCCGTGCTGCGGTTGAGAATTATGCTGCCACCACGCTCACAGCCTGGCGCGAGGTTGAAGACGCGCTGGCCGCCGATTCCCTGCTCGCACAGCAGGAAGAGGCGCAAATCCGCGCGCTCGAAGAAGCGCGCCTGGCCGAGGAATTGGCGACCCGCCAATATACCAATGGCCTGGTCTCGATCTTCAACCTGATCGATTCCCAAACCCGACGATTGTCAGCAGAAAGCAGTGTTATTGCCGCGCGGTCTGCCCGCGCCTCCAATCGTGTCAGTTTTCACCTCGCTCTCGGCGGAGGGTTGCCGGTACCAACACCGGCCGCACCTGTGACCGCGAGCAATAACAGCCCTGAAGAGGCAGTCCTCCCATGAGTCGCATCATCTCCATCATCATCACGATTGTCGTCCTGCTTGGATTAGGGGTCGTGGCATTCACCACGGTTCAGGTGCTCAAGCCAGAGCCGGAGCAGGCGGAAGAAAAATTCGCTGGCCTGTCTGTGTTCTCCGAGCCGGTGACCATGCAGGATCTGGATTTCACAGTAATCGCTCAAGGCGAAGTTCGACCGCGACGCGAAATCGTGGTTGCTCCGCAGATTGCCGGGCGCATCGCTTATGTGTCGCCTGACTTTATCGATGGCGGCTTCATTCGTCGCGGGCAGGTTCTGGTCCGCCTCGAGACGGCGGATTATCAACTCGCGGTGGTGCGTGCTCAGTCTGGTGTTGCCAGCGCCGAGCAGAGACTGGCCCGCGAGCAAGCGGAAGCCGAAATTGCCCGCCAGGATCTGATCAATCTCGGCATCACCGATTCCAGCCCGCTGGCCCGGCGCGAACCACAACTGGCGGAAGCGCAAGCGTCGCTCGAATCTGCAAAGGCCCAACTGGCTGACGCTGAACTGGCGCTGGGCCGGACGGCAGTGACCTCTCCGTTTGACGGCCGTGTGCGTGAAGAAACGGTCGAGATCGGCCAGTTTGCGTCACCGGGTCAGTCACTCGGACGCGTCTTCGCGACAGATATTGTTGAAGTTGCATTGCCGATCACCGATGACGAATTGGGCCGTTTGGGCCTGCCCTTGGCCTTCGCCGAGACGGCAGCGGAAAGAGGACCTGAAGTTACTTTCTCAGGGTCTGTTTCAGGTCAGGGCCGCGAATGGGCCGGGCGTGTGACGCGCACCTCAGCCGCGGTCAACGCCCAGACCCGTCTGATCAATGTGATTGCGGAACTGAATGATCCTTATGGCGCGGGCGCCGATGATGGCGCACCGATGGCGCCGGGTCTGTTCGTCAATGCCAGCATTGCCGGCACCAAGATCGAAAACCTGTTGGTGGCGCCGCGCTCAGCGATCCGCAGTGGCAACAATATTTTCATTGGCGATCCGGACGCTGGCGCCCTGCGAATCCATGAAGTTGATCTGGTCTTCAGCTCACCAGATGGCGCCTGGTTCCGCAGCCCGGATGTCAGTGTCGGTGATCTGGCAATTGTCAGCCCGATCCGCGGTTCGAATGATGGCATGAGCATCACCATTCTTCAGCGCATGGAAGATGGCTCGATCACAAATCACAATGAGCAAACACAGTCGAATAATGAAGGATCTGACGAGTCCGGCACAGCCGAACTCGCGTCAGAGGTCGTGGCATCAGCAGGTGATGGAGGATAACAATGCTTGGAATGGTCAGTTGGTTCGCGCGTAACGCGGTCGCCGCTAATCTGCTGATGATTGTCGCCTTCTTTGGCGGCGTTGTCGGCTTTAATTCGATGGAACGGGAAATGTTCCCGGTTGTCCCGGTGGCCGGCGCCTCCGTGACCATGACCTGGCAAGGCGCCTCGCCGCAGGATGTTGAAGAACAGATCATCACCCGGATCGAAGAAGCGGTGGCGGATATTGATGGTCTCGAGCGGATCACCTCGATCGCGCGCGAGAGCTTTGCCGTGGTCAATATTCGCGGCCGTGACGATATCGACATGCAGGTCTTCATCGACGAGATCAAATTGCGCGTCGATCAGATCAACAATCTGCCGCAAGCCGCCTTCCAGCCGCAAGTGACGCGCTGGGAACAGCGCGACTGGTATTTCGGTATGGCGATTTATGGCGATGTTGACCAGCTGACTCTGAAACGGGTCGCGGATGATGTGCGCGACGATATTGCCGAGATTAGCGGCGGTGAACTCGCCGTTTTGCAAGGCGTTCTGAACGAAGAAGTTTCGATCGAAGTCTCGGAAGATGCCTTGCGGCGCTACAATCTGAGCTTCTCTGAAGTGGCGCAGGCGGTGCGTCAGTCCTCACTTAATTCCTCTGGTGGTCAGATCCGGTCCAATGTCGGCGATATTTCGATGACGGCGCGGGCGCTGGCTGACACACAGGAACAATTTGAGCGGATTGTAATCCGTCAGTCGAACGACCAGGGCACCATTCGTGTCGGCGATATTGCCAATGTGGTCGATGGCTTCATCGATGCGGATCTCGACGCCACGCATAATGGCAGCCCGACCGCCTTTGTCATGGTGGTCCAGCCGGACAAGATGGACATTGTCAATTATGCCAACAGTTTCCGCGACTATATTGATCGCGCCAATAATCCTGCCACCGGTATCCTGCCGGATGGCATGCAGATCGAGATTCTGTGGGACAATTCTCAGCCCTTCCAGGCGCGTATGCAGCTGATCTCTGAATCGGCCCTTCTCGGCGCGATTCTGGTGATGCTGGTTCTGATCCTCTTCCTTCGTCCAGTGGTCGCGTTCTGGGTGACCATCGGGATCATCACGGCCTTTGCCGGTGGCATCATGCTGATGCCGTTCTTCGGCGTCTCATGGAACGTCCTGTCGACCTTTGCTGTGCTCCTGGTGATCGGGGTGATCGTGGATGATGCGATTGTGGTCGGGGAGAACATTCACCGCGAGGTTGAAAGCGGACGACGTGAAGGCGTCGATGCGGCGATTGTCGGGACGCAGCTGGTCCTGAAGCCGGTCGTGTTCGGCGTCATCACGACGATCATTGCCTTTGCCCCCTGGGCCTTGCTGACCGGGCCGACGCGGGCGTTTACCCAGCAGATTACCTTCGTGGTGATTGCTTCGCTCGTCTTCTCGATCATCGAATGTATGTTCATTCTGCCGGCCCACCTGGCGCATATGAAAAAGCAGGACAAGAGCAAGCAGAATGCCCTGGCGCGGTTCCAGCAGCGGATTGCCGACAGCCTGCTCTGGTTTGCCCAGAATGTTTACAAGCCGGTGCTCGAATTCGCGCTACGGATGCGTTACGCGACGATTATCTTCTTCGCCATCGTGTTCATCTTTGCGATCAGCCTGACGGCCAATCGGATTGTGCCGTTCAAGTTCATGCCGGAGATTGAAAGCGACCTGGTTCAGGTCACGATCGATATGCCGGAAGGCACGCCTTTCTCGCGCACGCTGCAAGTGCGTGATCAGTTGCAGGCCGGGATCAATTCTGCGGAATCTGAACTGAACTCCAAATGGAACAGTCAGATCCTGCGCAGCGAAGGCGGCTATGAAGGCGGCGTTCTGAATGGTGCTTCCGTCGTTGCATCCAATAGCCAGGTGCAATCCTGGATTGGCCTGGTGCCGCCAGAAAACCGGCCGGAATTGTTGTCGACCCGCGAAATCTCCGAGAAGATTCGCGAACTGGTCGGCCCGGTCCAGGATGCCGAAGAAGTCAGTTTCGACTTTACTGACAATGAGAATGATACCGGTGTTCGCTTTGCCTTGAATCACCCGGATCTGGATCGCTTGCGTGAGGCCTCGGCCGTCGTGCAGGAGAAGCTCGCAACCTATGCGGCCGTCTACGATATTGGCGACAATCTGACGGCGGCTGCGGATGAACTTCGCATTGAGTTGAAGCCGGGCGCTGAAGCCCTGGGCATCACCCTCGCAGATGTATCGCGGCAAGTGCGCCAGGCCTATTTCGGGGAAGAGGTCCAACGCCTGCCCCGCGACGGTGAAGATGTCCGCGTGATGGTACGTTTGCCGAAATCGGCGCGAACCGATCTCGACAGTATCGACAATCTGCGCATCCGGACTGCGGATGGCCGCGAATTGCCGCTGACCCAGGTTGCTGAATTCACGTATGCACCAGGGATCAACCGGATCCTGCGCCGGAACCGGACACGCTCTGTCTCGGTCTTTGCCGACGTCCTGGGCGATGGCGGCCGCGGTCAGGTCATGGCCGACATGGATGTCAATTTCTGGCCGGACTTCGAAAAGCAGTTCCCGGATGTTGAACGCGGTGCGGCCGGCGGGTTTGAGGAAGAGCAACGCTTCTTTACCGAACTCGTGCAGCTCGCCATCTTTGCGCTGGCCTGTATGTATATCACGCTGGCCGTGGCCTTCCGGTCATTTGCTCAACCGCTTCTGTTGATGACGGCGATTCCGTTCGCCCTGACCGGGGCGATTCTCGGGCATGCGATTACCGGCACCAGTATGGCCATGTTCTCGATCTTCGGGATCGCGGCGGCGGCCGGGGTGGTGATCAATGACAATCTGGTCCTGGTTGATTTCGTCAATCGAAAACGGGCCGAAGGTGTCGGGGCCGTGCAGGCCCTGGTCGATGCCGGTGTGTCGAGATTCCGACCCATCCTGTTGACCTCGGTGACGACCTTTGTCGGCATCCTGCCGCTGATCGCCGAACGGTCCATGCAGGCACAATTCCTCAAGCCCATGGTGATCTCGCTTGGCTATGCGGTGGCCTTTGCGATCTTCGTATCTCTGTTCCTGGTGCCGACGCTGTACGCGGTTGGTGTTGAGGTTGGGCGTGTGTTCCGCTGGAGCTGGGGTGGACGGCCCTATCGCAAGATCGGCGAATCCTATTCTGGCGAAGTCACGATTGATAGCGAAGAATTGATCGGCACAAGTGCGGAATCTCCTCGCCCGATGCCGGCCGAATAAGACATAGAAACGATAAGAGCTACGTTCAGGGAGAAACGAATGAAACAGCTTTTAATGACGGGCGCTGCGGCGCTCGTGCTGACCGCGTGCGGTGGTCAGGAAGCCAGCCAGACGGCGGCCAGTGTGGACATTGCGACATTGGACAGTGCAGATGTTGAACGCGTCGCCGAGCCAACCTCGCGCGATGATT
This sequence comes from Pseudomonadota bacterium, assembly GCA_039033355.1. Taxonomy (GTDB): domain Bacteria; phylum Pseudomonadota; class Alphaproteobacteria; order Caulobacterales; family Hyphomonadaceae; genus Henriciella. The sequence continues at coordinate 5,463 of JBCCCT010000081.1, forward strand.
GGGGCGCGTTCGGTCTCGACTTGTATTCGATGGATACGGCGACAGAACCCGGCGATGACTTTTTCCGTTATGTGAACGGCACCTGGTATGACGAGTTTGATATGCCGGCGGATCGCACACGTTATGGCTCATTCACGCTATTGCGCGAAAAATCAGAGCAGCGCGTAAAGTTCATTATCGATGATCTCGCTGCAGCAAAGCCCGACCCAACTACTCTGGAAGGTAAAGTGGCGGCTTACTATAATGCCTATGTCGATACAGACGCGATTGAAGCCGCCGGCCTGGCGCCGGTGCAGCCCTATCTCGATCAGATCGATGCCATCGAGACGCGCGAAGATCTGGCGCGTGTGTTTGCAAAAGTCGGCTATGCCAGCCCGATTGGCGGCGGCGTCGGGATCGATGCCAAGGATACGGAAAACAACATTTTCTATATCAGCCAGTCTGGTCTCGGTCTGGGCGATCGATCTTACTATCTGAAAGATGATGAGAAGAACCAGGAAACCCGTGACGGATACCTGGAATTTCTGACCATCATGCTCGACGAGCTCGGTTATGAAGACCCGGCCGATGCCGCGGCGCGAATCCTGGCGCTCGAGACGGAAATTGCGAAAGCCCATTGGGATCGCACGATGAACCGCAATGCCAATCTGGTCTATAACAAGCTGACTCAAGATGAGCTGATTGCGCTGAATGGCGCGTTTCCGATCGCTGCCTTCCTTGATGAGACGGGCGTCTCTGGAGAGCAATTCTTTGTCGTTCGGCAAGTGATGCCAACAGATGAAGAAATCGCGGAGTTTGAGCTCGGTGAGGATGAGTTAGAGAAAATCTCTGGTGGCGGTATTGCGGCCATTGCTGAGGTCATGAACACCGCCGAGCTCGACGATTGGAAAGCCTATCTGAAAGCGCGTTTCCTGGCTTCAAATGCGAGCGTCCTGCCGCAGCGCATAGACAATGCGAGCTTCGAATTCTTCGCCAAGAAACTGCGCGGTCAGGAAGAGCAACGTCCGCGATGGAAACGTGGCGTCTCGGCAGTTGAAGGGGCGTTGGGCGAGGGCGTTGGCAAAGTCTATGCCGAACGATATTTCCCGGCTGAGAACAAGGCCGCCATGGATGCTCTGGTCGCCAATCTGCGACTGGCCATGGCCGACAATATTGATGGCCTGACCTGGATGAGCGACACGACCAAAGTCCAGGCCCATGAGAAGCTTTCAAAGTTCACGCCCAAGATTGGCTATACCGAAAAGTTCGAGACATATGATGCTCTGTCGGTTGGCGATGGCGCGTTCGAGAATTCCATGGCCGCAAGCAAATGGGCGTTTGAGGACAATATCGCCAAGCTCGGCAAGCCGATCGACAAGACGGAATGGGGCATGTTCCCGCAAACCGTGAATGCGTACTACTCGCCGACGCGCAACGAGATTGTCTTCCCGGCTGCGATCTTGCAGCCCCCTTTCTTCAATATCGATGCTGACCCGGCGATCAATTATGGTGCGATTGGCGGCGTGATCGGTCACGAGATCGGTCACGGCTTTGACGACCAGGGCTCGCGATTTGATGGCAATGGTGTTCTGCGCAATTGGTGGACAGATGAAGACAAGGCGGCGTTTGTCGATCTGACAGATGCATTGGTCGGGCAGTATGATGCCTTCTGTCCGCTCGATGATGGCGAAACCTGCGTCAATGGCCGTCTCGGCCTGGGCGAAAATAGCGGCGACCTTGGCGGTCTCTCAATGGCCTACAAAGCCTATAAGATGAGCCTCGACACAAATGGCGATGGCGAAGTCAGCGCCGACGAGGAAGCGCCCGTCCTGGATGGGTTCACCGGTGATCAACGCTTCTTCATGTCCTGGGCCCAACAGTGGCGCAACAAGTATCGCGAAGAGGCGCTGCGTCAGCAACTTATTCGCGGCCCGCACTCGCCGCCTTATTACCGCGTCAACGGCATCGTTCGCAATTTCGACGAATGGTATGAGGCGTTTGATGTCGGTCCGGACCACGCCCTCTACCTGCCGCCGGAAGAGCGGATTCGGATCTGGTAAGACACCGAGACAATTCAAATAAAAGGGCGAGCTTCGGTTCGCCCTTTTTTGATGCAGAAAAATGCAAAAAAAGTCCGTTCACCTATGGTTTGTGCGGCGCACTTTGGGGTAAGGTTAATTTCGTGAAAGAAATGATGGGATGGGGTCATGCCAAAGCCAAAGACGGTACGCGCTTATTTTGACGGACTTGACCCCCACCAGCAGGCCATCGCCATCGCCCTCGAAAACGTCATCAAGAAACATTGGCCGCACCTGACCGTAAAACTCGCCTGGGGCTTTCCATGCTGGAGTGGCAATGAGCGAGTTTTTTCCGTTATCGGGCAAGCCGCCCGTTGCAACCTGCAGCTCTGGCAAGGGGCGGAACTGGCCGATGATTTCTATGAGCGGATTGAAGGCACCGGCAAGTCGCTTCGCCATGTCAAAGTGCACTCGGTCGCCGAAGTGAATGATGAGCTGATCGATATCATGGATCGTGCCGTCACGCTGGACGCAACGGCGCCGCAGCGGGTACGATAGCGTTTCGCTTCGATCGAATTTGACCTGATTTGGAAATGGAATGTGCAGCCCTTGCCGCTAGCATTCCCGCATGCGGTCAGATCGTTCACATCCGACGATTGAACAAATGGAAGGGCTTTGGGCGACCTGGCTTCGACCGAAGATTCTGAAATTCGAAGACGAACGGCGCGAGGCGGCGCCGAAGCGCCTGGTATTATTCGCAAAAATCGCTGTGGGCCTGATCCTTGGCTTGTACATTCTCGCCTGGCTTCGCGGTGATCTGGGCTCGGCGCGGCAAGCGTTCAAACATGCCACGCTGCTGATCACGATGAATGGTGCGATCTTTTTGTGGCTGTTCTACATTTCCGCACCGCCGCGACGTCTCGCTCTGAAGCGCCTCGTCGGGCAAGCGGCCGCCGATGCCTGGGGGCTGTCTTATGAACCCGTGGCGGAGATGCCGAGAGATGCCTATGGACGCACTGTCCTGAATGTCATGCAGCGGGCCAAGTTTCTTCCGCACAATGGTAAAGTGACGAGTGAGGATGTGATTTACGGGCGGCGCTATGGCGTTGGGTTCACGCTCACCGAAGCGAGTATCATCGTCGGGCGCGGGCGGCATCGCAGGCTAATCTTTCAAGGGATTCTGGTCCGGATCAATTGGCGCGCATTGCATGAAACACCTGTCCTGTTTGCGCCCAGTGTTTCCCTGGAACGATTTGGACTGGCGTCCGAGACCGACTGGCAACGGATCGCCACGGTCAGCGAGCCGCTCGATCAGACCATCAGCTTCTATGCCCAGGATCAGGTCCTCGGGCGCGCGGCGATCCCGCCTGACCGGCTGGAAGGGTTGGCCAAGCTGGCCGAAGAACACGGACTGAAATCGCCGCGCGGCGTCATCATGGACGGATCGCTATATCTGGCGCTCGAGACAGGCAACCGGTTCGAGGTCGGACGGATCTGGAAAACCCTGGATGACCCAAAATATTTTGCCCGGATGCTCGATGACATGATGTTTGTCTGCAAGCTAATCGAGGCCGTCGCCGTGCCGCCTTCACGCCTTGAGGCGTCAGATTCGACTAAAAGGTGACTTGACGGAACCCCCTGTCCGCCTGCATTTGTTCGCAACTGCACAAAAATGCAAAACCCCGAACAAGCTTTAGGAGGGCTTACCATGTCGAACACTGATCCAGTCGTGATTGTTGGAATGGCGCGCACACCGATGGGAGGCTTGCTGGGCGACTTGCAGGCCCTGTCCGCGAATGAGCTCGGTGCGATTGCGGTCAAGGCCGCCGTCGAGGAGGCCGGCCTGGGCGCCGACGAGGCAGACGAGATCATCATGGGCAATTGCCTGCCGGCTGGTCAGGGCCAGGCGCCGGCGCGCCAGGCCGGGTTCAAGGCTGGCATGGATAAAGGCCTGGAAGCGACCACCATCAACAAGATGTGTGGCTCCGGTCTGCAGGCCGCTGTGATGGGGCGTCAGTCGATTGCCTCCGGCGATGCCAATATTGTCATTGTTGGCGGCATGGAAAGCATGACCAATGCGCCGCATCTGATGGATGTTCGCAAAGGCCATAAATATGGCGACATGGGCGCCAAGGATCATATGGCGCTGGACGGATTGACCGACGCTTATGCGGGTGGCCCGATGGGCGCCTTTGCCGACATGATTGCCGAGAAGTATCAGTTCACGCGTGAGCAGCAGGATGCCTATGCGCTGGAAACGCTGAAACGGGCGCAAGACGCGACGGAGGGCGGCAAGTTCAAACGCGAAATTGCGCCCGTGACGATCAAGACCCGCAAGGGGGAAACGACCGTCGAGGTTGATGAGCTGCCGCGCACGGCGCGCCCGGACAAGATCCCGTCCTTGCGCCCGGCCTTTAACAAGGATGGCACCGTGACAGCGGCGAATGCCTCAGCGATTTCCGACGGCGCTGCGGCGCTGGTTCTGATGAAAGAGTCCGAAGCCCAGTCTCGCGGTCTGACGCCAATCGCCAAGATCGTCTCTTCCTCCAGCCACGCACATGAGCCAGAGAATTTCACGACAGCGCCGGTTCCGGCGATGGAAAAAGCCCTGTCCAAGGCCGGTTGGTCAAAGGACGATGTCGGCTTGTGGGAAATCAATGAAGCCTTCGCCGTCGTGCCAATGATCGCGATGAAAGAACTCGGCCTCAGCCATGACAAGGTCAACGTCAATGGCGGCGCCTGTGCCATGGGTCACCCGATTGGCGCCTCCGGCGCGCGGATCCTGATCACGCTGCTCGCCGCGATGGAAGACCGGGATGTGAAAAAGGGCGTGGCCTCGCTTTGCATTGGCGGCGGTGAAGGCATCGCCATGTGTGTCGAGCGCGCATAGCCGCGCGAGCCGTTATCCGCCAGGCGAGGTACTGCTTTGATCCATCTCTACTCGTCCGGTCGCTCGGCCGATGCGTCGTTGAGCGCCGCGCGGACGACCTGATTGGCGGCCGTCTGAACGCGATCATTGAAAGCGTTCGAATTGACAATGACGACCCGGTCCAGGTCTGGTGCGATGACGATGATCGAGAACCACATCGTATTAGATCCACTATGCTGGTAGATGCGGCCAAACCGGTCGTGATCATTCACACCCCATCCCATGGCATAGCCGCTTTCCGCGTCCGGATGGGGCGTGAACAGATGCGCGCGTAGCTGTTCCGGCACCAGTGCACTGTCCGAACGCAGGAATTCAAGTGCCAGGATCGCGTGCCCCTGAAGCGTACCGTGCAGGGTTCCAGCGGGTCCGAGAATGGCCGGATTGTCAGCGGTCTTGCCCCGGCCGACAGCATTTGGAAAAGCACCGAGAATTGAGCGATGACCTTCCAGGCCTTGCGGTGGCGGGCCGTAACCGAAGGCGGATTGCGCGTCTGGATCAGGCAGTCGATCGAAGAGCAGGGCTTGCATTGCGTCTTCCCAGGTCTTGGGCAGATCCTCTTGCTCGCTCAGAATGCGTTCAATCGCAGCGCCAGCAATGATGTAATTCAAATTGTTATAGTCAAATGCCTCAGGCGAGGAACTGGGGGGATCGGCCAGAACGGTATGGGCAATTTCGCGCCTTTGCTCGGTGACCGGGCGATCATCATTGCGGCGCGCATTCAACCAGAATCCCCCCAATTGCCTGAACCCGGTCCGGTGCGCGAACAGGTCTTCAATCGTGATATCGTGCCAGGCGGGATCCATGGTCTCGGCCATGTCTGGAAACAGAGCTGGGAGCGTTGCCCCCCATGCAGCGTCGCCGCGTTCCACCAATTGACCATAGAGCAGGGCGGTCAGGGCTTTCGTATTGGACCCGAGATGCCACTTGTCGCCAATTTGAACCGGATCGGCCTCATTATTCGCTCTGACGCCATCGACGGCGAGCTCGAGAATGCCCTCTTTCGAAGACGCAATCACCGCCCCCAGGGCGATCAAATCATGCTCGGCCCGCGTCGCTGCGATCTGGCCAAGAAATGGGTCCGTTACCCCAACGGCTTCAACGGGCGCGGGTGGCGTCTCCGTCGTGGCATCCGGGCTTGGAACAGGATCAGCGGAGCAGGCCGTGAGGACGGCCAGTGCGGCACCGCCCGCCAGGATGGCGGCCTTAGCCGGCCGGAACATAATCGCTGACCAGGCCGAGCGGGACGGCGGTCGTGCGTTTCGCAACATTGATGATGATCCGCGACTGGACGTCCGAGACCAGAGCCGAACCCAGCAGCTTGTCGCGCAGGAACTTGTCATAGGCATACATGTCCGTGGTCGTGACCCGGATGATATAGTCGACGGCCCCGGTCACGGTCATACACTCCATGACTTCCGGCCATTTGGCGACAAGCGCTTCAAACGCCTCGAGGTTTTCCTTGCTCGGCAAGGCCAGTTTGACATTGGCCACGACTTCAAACCCAAGCCCGAGGGATTGGCGATCCAGCAGCGTCACACGGCCCTGGATGATGCCAGCTTCCTCCATCCGCTTGATGCGGCGCCAACACGGCGAAGACGACAATCCGACGCGTTCGGCTATGTCGGCGACAGACAGCGACGCGTCTTTTTGAATCAAATCAAGAATCTTGGCATCAATGGTGTCTAATGGTTCTGACAAACTTTCCCCCGAAAAGTGTTATTTCTGGCAATTTCTTGCTTGAATTAGCCCTAATAGAGCAAACAAGGCAAGCTTTTTCGGCAGTTTGTTGGGATATATGACCTAAACGCAACACTGGAGACGTGCGCTTTGGAACATCGTGAAGTTACGCTGGACGACAAATACGATCTTGTCGAGGGCAAAGCGTATATGACCGGCATTCAGGCTTTGGTCCGCCTGCCGCTTGATCAGAAACGGCTCGATTTGCAGGCGGGGCATAATACAGCGGGCTTCATTTCCGGTTATCGGGGATCCCCCCTTGGCGGCTATGACCAGCAATTGCGCGCGGCTCAGACATGGCTCGATGCGCATGACATCAAATTTTGGGAAGGCCTGAACGAGGACCTGGGCGCAACGGCAGTCTGGGGCAGCCAGCAGCTGGGACTGTTTGAAGGGGCTCAGCGCGATGGATTGTTCGGCATCTGGTATGGCAAGGCGCCGGGCGTCGACCGTACCGGCGATGTGTTCAAGCATGCCAATGCCGCTGGCACGTCTGCCCTGGGCGGTGTTCTGGCCGTGCTCGGCGATGACCATATGTGCAAATCCTCGACCCTGCCATCACAGTCGGAATTCGCGATGCAGGATGCGGAGATTCCAGTCCTCAGTCCCGCGTCGATCCAGGATGTCCTTGATTATGGTCTGCATGGCTGGGCGATGAGCCGGTTCAGTGGCGGCTGGAGTGCGATGATCGCGCTCGCCGACACGATGGACAGTGGCGCCGTGGTTGATGTGTCGCTGGACCGGATGAATTTCGTCCGCCCGGATTTTGAGTTCCCCGAAGATGGTGTGCATATGCGCCGGTCCGATCCACCGCTGGAAAAAGAGCGCCGCTTGCGGGAATATAAACTGCCGGCGGCCCAGGCCTGGGTGCGGGCCAATTCGCTTGACCGGGTGATCCTGCCAAGTGCCAAGCCGCGCGTTGGCCTGATTGTCTCCGGACAAGCCGCGCGGGATGTGTTTGAAGCCCTGGCCGCGCTTGGCCTGTCGCCGGACGATGCGGCGAAGCTGGGCGTCTCCATCTATAAAGTCGCCATGCCATGGCCGCTCGAACAGGAAGGGATTCGCGCCTTCTGTGCCGGGCTGGAGCGGGTGCTGGTGATTGAACATAAGCGCCCCCTGATCGAGGATCAGTTGCGAGCGGCCTTGTATCCGCTGCCAGAGAAAAAACGTCCGCTGCTGGAAGGCAAGCAAACTGTCGATGGCAAGCCGCTTCTGTCGCAAATCGGATCGATCCCGGTGCCGGAAATGGCGGCGGCGCTGAGTGGTGTGTTGCCGAAAGGCTGGGACACGGAAAAGGCAGATGCCTATTTTGCCCGTGTCGGCCGGGCCGGCGAAGCGGCCCGAACCAATGCCACGCCGACTGTGCGGACGCCGCATTATTGCTCTGGCTGTCCCCACAATACATCAACCGTGGTGCCGGAAGGATCGCGGGCGCTGGCCGGGATTGGTTGTCACTATATGGCGAATTTCATGCCGGACCGGAACACCGACATGACCAGCCAGATGGGCGGCGAGGGCATTGCCTGGGTCGGACAGCATTTTGCCACGGACGAAGATCATATGTTCGTCAATCTGGGCGATGGCACCTATTCGCATTCCGGGTCGCTGGCGATCCGCGCCGCCGTCACATCCGGCGCCAATATCACTTACAAGATCCTGTATAATGATGCGGTGGCGATGACCGGTGGACAGACCGTGGAATCCGGTCAGACACCACAACAGATTGCCCAGCAAGTCAAAGGCGAGGGCGTCGAGACGATTGTCATCGTGACTGAAGATCCTGTCCGCTATGCCGCGGTCAAAGGCCTGCCGCGCCGGGTGCGCATCTATGACCGGGCCGATCTCGACATGGTGCAAAAGCAATTGCGCGAAACGCCCGGCGTTTCGGTCCTGATCTATGATCAGATTTGCGCCACCGAAAAACGCCGCCGGTCGAAGCGCGGCTTGCGGGCACCGGATCGCACGCGGGTCCTGATCAATACCGAAGTCTGTGAAGGCTGCGGCGACTGTTCGATCAAATCGAATTGCTTGTCCGTCGAACCAGTTGAGACAGAGCTCGGCCGCAAGCGCCGGATCAATCAGTCGACCTGCAATACGGATCTGTCCTGTGTGAAAGGCTTCTGTCCAAGTTTCATCACCGTGACCGATGGCGAGTTTACTGCTGCAGATGAGCCGCGCCCGGATATTGATGCGACCAATCTGCCATTGCCAGACACGCCGAGCCTGGAACGGGTCTGGAATGTCCTGTTCACCGGCGTGGGCGGCACGGGCGTCACGACCGTCGCGGCGATCCTCGCCATGGGCGCGCATGTCGACGGCCATGC
>JBCCCT010000082.1:0-14359 GCA_039033355.1 Pseudomonadota bacterium
CCCTGCAGCGAGAACTGATCCACAGCTTACTCAGCTGCAATGATCGATTCGCTTTACGCCCCGCCTTGCCATCCCTAAAACTCTGGGCATCGTCATTGGGGGCGATGAGGAGCCGCTTATGCGCATCATGATCGTAACAGACGCCTGGGAACCACAGGTGAATGGCGTTGTGCGCACCATGCAGCGCGTGATTGCGGAGCTTGAGGCCGAAGGCCACGAATTCGATATCATCCATCCCGGCGACGGCTTCAACACCATGCCGCTGCCAACCTATCCGGAGATCAAGCTCGCTTTGTTCGCGGAGCGCCGGATCAAGGAGCGGTTTGAAGCGTTCGAGCCGGATGCCGTCCATATTGTCACCGAAGGCACGCTGGGCATGGCCGGTCGCAAAATGTGTCTGAAGATCAAACACCCCTTCTCGACCGCCTATCACACCCGCTTCCCGGAATATGTCTCGGCGCGGATGCCGATCCCGACCGCCGCGGGTTATAGTTTCGTGCGCTGGTTTCACAAATATTCCGGCAAGGTCATGGTGCCGACGCCGAGCATGGTCGAAGAACTCGAGGCGAAACGATTCATCAATCTCGTCGCCTGGACCCGCGGGGTCGACACTGATCTGTTCCATCCGAACCGCCGCGTCGAGGAAGGCGCCACAGATGATCCCTTCCCCGGCCTGCCCCGCCCCATCTTCCTGAATGTCGGTCGGGTCGCCGTGGAGAAGAATATCGAAGCGTTTGTCGAGCTGGACCTGCCAGGGTCGCGAGTCGTTGTCGGCGACGGGCCAGCGCTGGAATCGCTGAAAAAGAAATATCCGGACGTCCACTTTCTCGGCGCTCGCTTCGGCGAGGATCTGGCCAATTATTATGCCAGCGCCGACGTGTTCGTGTTTCCAAGCCTGACCGACACGTTCGGACTGGTGGTGCTGGAGGCGATGTCATCCGGGACGCCGGTCGCCGCTTATGAAGCCACCGGGCCGAAAGACGTTATTCCGGGCTCCAATGCCGGCACGATCACCCCGCTTGGCGGTGATCTCGCCGCCGGGGCGCGCGACTGTCTCGATCTCGATCGCGAGACGTGTCGCACTTATGCCGAAGGCTATAGCTGGCGATCGGTCGCTGTTGCCTTCCTCGAAAATCTCCAACCCTTGCCGACGCCGGAGCGCCGCCGGTTCTGGCAGAAACTGCGCCGCAAGAAAAAGACCTGGATCGACTGGGAACAATTTACGGACTGGATGAACCAGCCCGACGACGCCAACAAGAAAGAGTAATGCCATGACCTGGGAAACCGGCTTTTCTGCAATCAACCTGATGGTCATGCCAGCCTGGGCCTTGCTGGTCTTTCTGCCGCGGGCCCGGATCACGCAGGCGGCGGTGCACTCGATGCTGTATCCGGTCATACTCGGCGCGATTTACGGCACGCTGCTGGTCGCGGCGATGGGGTTTGGGGTTTCGGATCCGGATGCCGGGTTCACTTTTGCCGGTGTGCAGGCTCTGTTCGACCACCCGAATGGGGTGATCATTGGCTGGAGCCATTATCTCGTCTTTGACCTGTTCGTCGGCGCCTGGATCGCACGCGATGCCCAGCGTCTGGAGATTGCCCATTGGCAGACCATTCCGTGCATTCTCGGATCCTATCTGTTCGGGCCCGTCGGCCTGCTGCTTTACGCGCTGCTCCGGCTTGTGAAAGGCAAGGGATTCTCCCTATTCGAGACCTGATTGAAGAGGAAATCTCCTCTAAGGTGTAGTGGCTCTTAACTGACAGCGTAATCAGATGCGATGCGCGCCTAAACCGCGCTGGACTGGCCTTAAACTTGCGTCTAAAGACGCCACGAAATCAATATCTTGGCAAAAGAGGTTTTTCATGGCTGTTCGCGTCGCAATTAATGGGTTTGGCCGCATTGGCCGCCTGGTCCTTCGTTCCATCATCGAACATGATCGCAAGGACATTGAAGTCGTCGCGATCAACGATCTCGGTCCGGTCGAGACCAATGCGCACTTGCTGCAATATGACACTGTGCACGGCAAGCTGAATGAAGAAGTCTCTGTCGATGGCGACATGATCCGGGTCGGCGACCGCGCCTTCAAGTGTACCGCCATCCGCAACCCGGCCGAGCTGCCACATGGTGATATGGGCGTCGACATTGCGTTCGAGTGTACCGGCATCTTTGCCTCCAAGGAAAAAGCCGCGGCGCATCTCGAAGCCGGGGCCAAGCGCGTTCTGGTCTCTGCCCCGGCAACCAATGCCGACAAGACAATTGTTTATGGTGTGAACCACGACACGCTGAGCGCAGACGATCTCGTCGTCTCCAACGCCTCGTGCACCACCAATTGCCTGTCGCCTGTGGCAAAGGTCCTGAATGACACCGTCGGCATCGAGCGCGGCTATATGACCACCGTCCACGCCTATACCGGCGACCAGCCGACGCTCGACCGGATGCACAAGGACCTGTACCGCGCCCGCGCCGCTGCGAGCTCCATGATCCCGACCTCAACCGGCGCCGCGAAAGCCGTCGGCCTGGTCCTGCCCGAACTCGCCGGCAAGCTGAACGGCTCTGCGGTGCGCGTCCCGACGCCAAACGTGTCGATGATCGATCTGGTCTTTGATGCCGGACGCGAGACGTCTGTTGAGGAAGTCAATGCTGCGATCAAAGCCGCCTCTGAGGGCCCGATGAAAGGCGTGCTCGGCTATTCCGAGAAGCCGCTGGTCTCGGCTGACTTCAACCATGACCCGCACAGCTCGACCTTTGCCGCCGACGGCACCAATGTCACCGAAGGCACTCTGGTTCGCGTCCTCAGCTGGTATGACAATGAGTGGGGCTTTGCCACACGCATGAGCGATACCGCGCTGCACATGTCGAAATTCCTGTAAGCGGACGCCTGTAGAATGGCCGACTTCAAGACGCTCGACGATATGGACCTTGCCGGTAAGGTCGTCGTCACACGGATCGATATCAATGTCCCGGTCGAGAACGGCCGGGTCACCGATACGACCCGGATCGATAAGGTCGCGCCGACCATTCTGAAAATTCTCGAACAAGGCGGCAAGCCGGTCTTGCTGGCCCATTTCGGACGCCCGAAAGGCCAGCCGAATCCGGACATGTCCTTGCGCATCACTGTGCCGTCCTTAGAAGCGGCGCTGGGCCGTCCCGTGACCTTTGTCGAGCGTCCGGATCGCAGCGCAATTGATGCCGCACCCGACGATGCCGTCATCCTGGTGGAAAACACGCGTTTCACCGCCATGGAAGAAGCCAATGACCCGCAAATGGCGGGTTTCCTGGCCTCGCTTGGCGATGTCTATTGCAATGATGCCTTCTCGGCGGCGCACCGGGCGCATGCCTCGACCGAGGGCGTCGCGCGCCTGCTTCCCGCCTGTGCCGGTCTGTTAATGGAGGCCGAGTTGAAAGCGCTGGACGCCGCCCTCGGCAATCCGAACAAGCCTGTTCTGGCCGTCGTCGGCGGCGCCAAGGTGAGTTCGAAAATCGACTTGCTCAAGAATCTGGTTTCGAAAGTCGACGCGCTGGCCATTGGCGGCGGCATGGCCAATACATTCCTGGCCGCGCGCGGCTATAGTGTCGGCAAATCGCTGTGCGAACACGATCTGACCGACACAGCGAAACAGATTGAAGCCAATGCGAAAGCCGCTGGCTGCGATATCCTGCTGCCAATGGATGTCGTGGTGGCCAGGGATTTTGCGGCGAATGCCCCGCACCGCACCTGTGGTCTCGGTGAGGTCTCAGACGATGAAATGATCCTGGATGCCGGGCCGCAAACCGTGGCGATCCTCGCCTCGGCGCTCGATGTTGCCAACACGCTGGTCTGGAATGGGCCACTCGGCGCCTTTGAATTGACGCCGTTTGACACGGCCACCGTCCAGGCTGCGCAAGCAGCGGGCACGCGCTGCAAGTCAGGCGCCTTGATTGCAGTTGCCGGTGGCGGTGACACGGTTGCTGCGTTAAACCATGCCAATGTGGCGCAAGACTTTACCCATATCTCCACCGCGGGTGGCGCGTTTCTTGAATGGATGGAAGGCAAACCCCTTCCCGGAGTCGAGGCGCTAAAAGGCCAATAAATGACAAATACATTCTTCTTCCGCTGGCCAGTTAAGACCGCGGAAGCAGAGGCCACCGGAAAGACAGCGGTGTCAGTTTCAATTTCAATCAATTCCAACCGGCTGATCGCAAAACGCGTTCAGCCTTTTTTCTATCTTGAGAGGGACCTTTAGATGGTTAATCAACACATGACTCAGCAGGCCGCAGAAAAAGCCGGCTTTGTCGCCGCTTTGGATCAGTCGGGGGGCTCGACGCCCAAAGCGCTTAAACTCTATGGCATCACAGATGAAGCCTGGTCGAGCGATGAAGAAATGTTCGGCCTGATCCACGACATGCGGGCGCGGATCGTCAAATCACCTGCCTTTACCGGTGACAAGGTGATGGGCGCGATTCTGTTCGAACGCACCATGGATGGCGAGATTGATGGTGTGCCGACCGCGACATATCTCTGGGAACAGCGCGGGGTGGTGCCGTTCCTGAAAGTCGACAAGGGCCTCGCCCCTGAAGCCAATGGCGTTCAGATCATGAATCCGATGCCAGCGCTCGACGCCTTGCTGTCGCGCGCGGTTGAGAAAGGCATTTTCGGCACCAAGATGCGGTCTGTGATTCATGCCGCCAATGCCGAGGGGATTGCCGCCAATGTGGCGCAGCAATTTGAAGTTGGTCTGCAAATTCTCAGCCATGGTCTGGTGCCGATCATTGAGCCGGAAGTGAATATCACGATTGAGGACAAGGCCGAGGCGGAAGACCTTCTGCTGGCTGAGATCACCAAACAGCTCGACACGGTGCCGGCCGACAAGCAAGTCATGCTGAAACTGTCCCTGCCGGAAAAGGCCAATCAGTACAAAACCCTGGTCGAACATCCCCGGGTGATGCGCGTGGTCGCCCTGTCCGGTGGTTATAGCCGGGAAGAAGCCAATCGCCGTCTGTGCCAGAATACGGGCATGATTGCGAGCTTCTCGCGGGCGCTGACAGAAGGCCTGTCTGCGAACCAGACCGATTCTGATTTCGACACTCAGCTCGCGGACACGATTGACAGCATCTTCGATGCGTCTTGCGCCGGATAAAGGCGACAGAAATCACATTTATTGAAAAGGCGGCTCCCGTGAGCCGCCTTTTTTGTGCGACCAGACCCGTTCGGGTAGAGGGATAATTGACGCGCGCGGATGTGCCTCTCAAAAAAGAACGCATGGAACAAAAATCTCTAAAATGGCGGCTGGTCCATACCGGCCTCTTGTCCGGCGGCATGAGCGCCTTGGTCGCCCTGATCGTGACCATGGTGAATACGGGTATGGATTGGGGGCTCGGTCAGCGCTGGCTCGTGGCCTGGTGTCTGGCTTATCCTGTCGCCTGGTTTGCCGCTCTGATCTGGGGACCGAGCGCCCGGATACTGACCAATTGGCTGCTTGGAGAGACGCCGAAATCTTGACGAACCCGGCCTGTTCAGCGCAAACCGTCCCATCATGACCGAACCGCAACGCGAACGTCCGCGCCTTTATCTGATCACGCCGCCTCAAATCGAGGATGTCCAGGCCTTTGTCGATCTGTTCCGCGCCGCCGTTCAGGGCGGTGATGTGGCAAGTCTGCAAGTTCGGGTGAAAAAGGGCGACGGGATCGACACCGCCAGGACGCGCGAAGTGACGCAAGCGGTCAAACGGATCTGCGCTGCAGAGCATATTGCCTTGATCATCAATGACAGCCCGCAATTGGCACGCGCTCTGGAAGTCGACGGCGTCCATCTCGGCCTGGAGGACATGGATATTGCCGAGGCGCGGGAGCTGGTGGGTCCTGATATGATTATCGGCGCGACGTGCAAGAATTCCCGCCACCAGGCGATGATCGCCGGCGAAGCTGGAGCGGATTATGTCGCCTTTGGCGCCTTTTACCCGACCGAGACCAAGTCGAATACGACGCAAGCCGAACCCGAAATCCTGACCTGGTGTCAGATGTTCCTGACCCTGCCCTGCGCCGCCATTGGTGGCATTACATTGAAAAATGCGGCGCCGCTGATTTCAGCCGGCGCGGATTTTCTGGCGGTTTCAAGCGGGGTCTGGGACCATAATGATGGGCCTGCTGCCGCGGTTGCGATGTTCAATCGTGTGATCGACGAGGCGATGACAACGTCGAAGATCTAACCAGGTCCCCGGCCATCCTGCCATTTTCCTGACGCAAGTCAGGATCCATGGCGGTTGAGGACACCAGCCAGCCGCCATGGGTGCTGGCAATACGGATATGGGACCCGCGCATTCCTCCGCCCTCCTTTCGCTCATCCCCGCGCAGGCGGGGATCTGGTGCGGCGAGTCCCGGGATATGTGGCCTGAGATCCCCGCCTGCGCGGGGATGAGCGAATTCTGGATTCGACCGGGTTCAGGATGCGCTTATCCTGACGCCCATGATCATTCACCGCTATCTCTTTGCCCATTACAGACAGGTTGCCGTCTTCTTTTGGCCAATCCTGTTCCTGGAACTATGGCGGATTGATCGTTGGTCGGCTGAGACGGGGCGGCAAGCTTTTGTGCAAGTCGACCGCTATGGCCGCGCCTGGGTGCCACTGTTCGAAGGCATGGCGCGAAACTTTGCAGCCTATGATCTGGATACGCGGTTCTACGCGCCGGGTGATGTTGAGGAGCTGTGCCCACAGGTCTTCGAACGGGCTCTAAACTCATTCTCCGCAGACGCCAGCGCAAGCTGGGGTCCAGGGACCTTCATCTCCACACTTCTCAAAGGCACGTTCATGCCATGGACCCCAGCTTGCGCTGGCGTCTGCGGAACAAGGGTACATCTCGAACCCGGCTAGCCGCCCCTAATCCCCCGAACGCCTCATCCTGAGCCTGACGAAGGACGAGGCGGGGCTTCCAGAAAGCCCGACCCTTTATCCTTCGCCAAGCTCAGGATGAGGGTCTCAAGACCCAAATAAAAACCAGAAACCAACCCGCCCGCTTGCCGGGCCGCCGGTGCTGCCGCCAGCAGGCGGTCCGCCTATTCAGCCTTTGGCGGTGGCGCCGCGCGTCCCGTGACCTGATCATGCAGTGACTTATCCATCCGGAACTGGGCCAGAACAAATTCCGCGACCACGCGCAGGATCAGTAAAGCAATGATCGCTTTGACCGGCGTGGTGATCATGCCCCAAAGCGCGCGATCCCAATCATTGTCCAAAAAGGTCAACCAGAACCAGAACTGCCGAACCGCGTGCCAGAGAATGCCGATAATCCCGAGCCAGAACAGGATCCGGACCAAAGTTTCGCCCATCGGTTTTTCGAAACTCAAATATCTCGACAGAATACCCATGTGCCGCCCTCCTTTATTTGTGTTCGCCTATAAAACCGCAAGCGCCCCGGTCTGTCCACAAAACTTGACCAAACCGCCCGTCACCGCTACGCCGCGCGCTCTACTGATAAGGACGTCACATGGCCAAAATCAACGGCAACGAAATCAAGCCCAATATGGTGATTGAGTATAATGGCAGCGTCTGGCGCGCGATGAAATGCAATCACGTGAAGCCCGGTAAAGGCGGCGCCTTCAATCAGGTCGAGATGCGCAACCTGTTCAATGGCTCAAAGGCCAATGAGCGGTTCCGCGCCAACGAAACGGTGGAGCGCGTCCGGCTCGAGCAGAAGGATTTCCAATTCCTCTATGATGCCGGCGAAGCCTATGCCTTCATGGACCAGGAATCGTTTGAGCAAATCGAACTGCAGAAAGACTTTGTCGGCGAGGATGGTGACTTCCTGCAGGATGGCATGACGGTCGAAATCGAATTCTATGGCGAGACCCCGATTGGCGTCGCCCTGCCCCAGCAAGTCACGCTGACGGTTGAAGAAACCGAGCCTGTCGTCAAAGGCCAGACCGCCGCGAACAGTTTCAAGCCAGCGACCTGTGACAATGGTGTCCGTGTGACGGTTCCGCCCTTTATCGGGGTCGGCGAGCGGATCGTGGTCCAGACCGAAGACCGCACCTATCTGCGCCGCGCTGATTAGAGGCCGCACGCAACATGTCGAAACCCTCCGCGCTTGGGAATGTGATCATCGAAGCGGCTCGCAAGGCGGGCCGTTCGCTGGCTCGCGATTTTGGTGAAGTTGAGTACCTCCAGGTCTCGAAGAAGGGGCCGGCGGACTTTGTCTCCAATGCCGATCATCGCGCCGAAGACATTATCTATGAACATCTGACCAAGGCCCGACCGGGCTATGGTTTTGTGATGGAAGAACGCGGCATTGTCGAAGGCTCTGACAAGACCAATCGCTTCATTGTCGACCCGCTGGATGGCACGCTCAATTTCCTCCATGGTCAGCCGCATTATGCCGTGTCGATTGCCCTTGAGCGCGAAGGCCAACTCTTCTCCGGCGTCGTTTATGATGTTGCAAAGAACGAGATTTTCTGGGGCGAAACCGGGCGCGGCGCCTGGCTTGGTCAACGCAAATTGCGGGTCGGTGGGCGCAAGAATCTGGACGAAGCTGTCATCGCGACAGGCACGCCCTGGATTGGCAAAGCCGAAGCGCTTCACACCCGGTTTGCGCAGGAAATCAACCTGATGACACGCAGCGTCGCGGGCATCCGCCGATATGGCTCAGCTGCGCTGGACCTTGCATGGGTGGCGGCCGGCCGGTTCGATGGCTTCTGGGAAAGTGGGCTCAACCCCTGGGATATTGCTGCCGGGATGATCCTCGTGCGCGAAGCGGGTGGGGCGACCACAGAAATTAATGGCGGCGATCCGCTGACCTCCGGATCCATTCTGTCCGCCAATGCGGACCTGCATCCGAAGCTTGAAAAATTACTGCGCAGCGCTGGAAAACGCGCGCCAAATGTCGACTGATCCGATCCCGGACGAGCCCGCGCCAGGCGGTCCCATCGCGCGTCTGCGCCGAGGCATTCGCTGGCTCAACGCGAATAAGAAACGCTTCTTCTGGTGGTGGGTCGGCTATCAGGCGATCAAGGGGATCATTACCCTTTCGCTCATCTGGATTCCGCTCCTGCTGCTCTGGCTGCGCAGTCGCGGCGCGGCCTAGCTGCCAAACACAGCGGCGACGGCGGCAGATGCTGCGACCAGGCCAAGCGCTGATGCAGCGGCAATGACAACGCGCTTGAGCAGTCGATTCACGGATAGGCGTTTGAAGAAAAAGATCCCGACGGCGATCAGAGGGAGCAATCCCATCAAGTATCCGATCGTCAGCCCAAGACCTACGCCATCGGCCGATTCCGGCGCGACGCCATTCACTTCTGCAAACGACACATTCGTTCCAATCATCCGCAATTGCGGCGCCATTTCCAGACAGGTGCTGCCATAGAATGAGGCGGTCTCCACAGCCGCCGTCTGACACTCGTCGCCAAAGGTATACAGTTCAACGACCGGCGTTGCGATTTGCACCATGATCGAGATCGTGATCACGATCAGCGCATATGGGATCAACAGAAAACGCCAAAAATACTTGGTCGACATTGCCCCGCTTGTGGCGATTGATGAAGCAACAATCAGCGTGCCGGATGTGGCGATGCTTACCGCCATCACATCCAGGCCATTAATGTTCCATCCGAAGATATCCCCGAAGAATTTGGCAATGGCTGGAAAGAGTCCGGCGAACAGTCCCGTCAGAAACTTCAAGGGTCCGACCAGAGCCACCCAGGTCCCGATCAGCTTGACCAGCTGCATGGCCAGAAAGCCCACGCCAAACGTGTCCGACAAAGATCGCAAGATCTGCCACATGGTTCATCCCTCTCCGCCCTGATCATGGCAAAGCGGCGCAGGATTAACAAGCGGTAAGGCTTAGCTGTTCAGCTCTACATCCCAATAGAGATAGTCCATCCAGGTCTCGTGCAGATGGTTTGGCGGGAATTTCCGTCCCATTTCCTGGAGGTAGTAATTGCTTGGCCGATCCGGTTTGCGTTGCGGATGCATGCCGCAATCCTTGGGCATCCGCCCGCCTTTTTTCAGATTGCAAGGCGAACAGGCGGCGACGATATTGTTCCATGTTGTCTTGCCGCCTTTCGAACGCGGGATGACATGGTCAAAGGTCAGATCGTGCGGCGACCCGCAATAGACGCATTGGAAGCCATCGCGCAGGAAGACGTTAAAGCGCGTAAAGGCCGGGACCCGGTCCTGGCGGACGAATTCGCGCAGCGCGATGACCGATGGCAAACGCATCTCGAAGCTCGGGCTGCGCACATAGTGATCATATTCAGCGATAATATCGACGCGGTCGAGAAAGACCGCCTTGACCACATCCTGCCAGGGCCAGAGGGACAGTGGATAATAGGATAATGGGCGGTAATCCGCGTTCAATACGAGGGCTGGCCGGCCATTAGGTGGGGTGGAAAGGACCTCAGCCATGATGGGAAACCTCCATCATGAGGGTCTTGGAATGTCGAACCTTCGTCTTGAAAGCGAGCGCTCCTTTTCGATTCACACGCAGAATTACTGATTCGCTGTGTCGGGGATATGACACTCCCGTTAACCGTTCAGGTCAACTCAAAACTGCGCAACAGACGGTCAGATCGGCGCTGGCTATAGCGCCCGCGCGCGATCGAGATGCAGCCAATCATACAGCAAATGCGCCGCGACAGCGCGATAAGGCTGCCAGGCAGCGGCCTGTTTGGAGAAGTCCTTTGCCGCCAATCGTTCCTCTGCGCCGCTTAACCTCTTGAAGGATTCCATCAGTCCGACATCACCATGCGGGAAGGCATCCAGGTGACCGAGCGCATTCATCAGGAAGGTCTCAGCCGTCCACGGTCCGATACCGCGCACCGCGAGCAGCGTCTTGCGGGCCTCATCAATTGGCGCCTTTGCGAGCTGATCGAAGTCCAGGATACCGGTTTCAACCGCCTCGGCGATGGCCAGCATATGTCCAAGCTTCGGGCGTGACAGGCCACAAGCCAGCAGCGCATCATGGTCGTCGCTCAAGACATGCGGCGCCGTCACAGCCTCATAGCGGGCTTCGACCCTCGCCCAGATCGCGTCGGCAGCTTTGGTTGATATCAACTGGTAGACCACAATGCGCGCCAGCGTGCGATAACTGGCCTCTGTCCCGCGCCAATTCGGCAGATCCACCTCTGCATAAGCTTGCGCTAATATGGCATCACGTTGCGATAAGACCTCACAGGCTTGTCGCAAAACGCGTTTGGACGGCGCATTCATGTCAGGTCGACGCGGCTTCGACCTTGCACCGCAAGCCCTTCCTCCAGCAAGCGTTCGCTCGCCGCTTCAAGACGCGTTTCCAACTCACCCAGCATCGCCTTCGGGTTCATATCCTCTGGCAGCGGCGGCAGGACTTCATAGACGACACGTCCAGGACGCCGCATCAAGCCGCGGGCCGGCCAGCACAGGCCTGAATTGGTCGCAAAGGGCACCAGAGGCACGCCGAGACTCTTATAGAAGGCGCGGACACCTGCGGGTTTATAGTCGGGTGCAGCGCCCGGCAGCGTCCGTGTGCCTTCTGGATAGATCAGCATCTGACGGTTCTCACCATTGACCCGCCGGTTGGCCGCGGCCAGCATCTGCTTCATCGTCTTGGCGCCGCCCGCGCGATCAATCGCCAGCATGCGGGTCTTCAAGGCATACCAGCCGAGCGCCGGATACCAGAGCAGCTCGCGCTTCATCACCAGGACGGGATCATCGAAGACCAGAAAGGGCAGGAAAATATCGAGCATGGCCTGATGTTTCCCAGCGATCAGGACCGGTCCACCCGGAACATGCTCCCGGCCGCGAAATTCGACCCGAATGCCGCAAATGAAGCGCAGGCCAACCAGTACAAAGCGGGCATAAAGTCGAATGAACCAGAGGATCGCCGCGCGCGGCAATAATAGGGTCGGCAAGGCGAGAATGCCGAGGATCGCCATCCAGCCATATAACCAAATCACAAACAGAAAGGACCGAACGGCGTTCACAACGTATCCTTGAGCGAAGCCAACACGGTAAGCCGCGCGGCAATCCGGGCCGCCAGCCCAGCGGCAATCGGAGTCACAAGCAGGATCACAATATCCCAGAAATCCAAGCTCAGCCTTGGTAGTAGCTGAATCTCGACACTGTTGGATCCACCGCCCGTAAAGACGATCAGCGCCGTGATCATCAGCGCAGCGACAGCACCGCCGAGGCCAGCCTGAAGGGCGAGCACCCAGAATCTCCGTTCAAACAGGCCGGCAATATAGCGGTCCTCCGCGCCCGACAGGTGCAGGACATCGACAATGTCCCGCCGCGCCAGCAAGGCAGCGTGCGTGGCAAAGGCAATCACGGCAATGGCCGTCGCCGAGAGCAAGGCGACAATCGACAAGGCGACCAGACGCAAGACCCCCAAAGCCCCGCGTACATTGTCCGCATAGCCAGCATTGCCGGCGACATCGCCATCAATCCCGACCTCGCCTAAGATGCGCTCAATATCGGGGCTCGGATCCCCAACGCCAGGATCCGCCTGCACCACCATCAGCATGGGGACCGGCAAGCCATCCGGCATGCCGCCCGGGCCGAGGCTCGGTTCCAGCAAGGTCTCGACTTCCTCGCGCGACAGGATACGGGCTTCAAATACGGTTGCGAGATTGCCCACGCGTTCTGCCGCATCTTCGGCGGTGCGGCGGTCGGTGTCGCGCATGACAACGGTAATATCGCCTTCAATCTGAGCGCCCCAGGCTTCGGCCGCCTTATAGGTTCCGCGCGTGGTCAGCGCCGCCAGCGCGGCCAGAAAGCAAAGCGCGCCAATCACGAAGAACAAGGCGGCTTCGCGCGCATCTGTGGTCGGCAGCAAAGGCGTTTCACGACGGCTCATGCGTCCGCTCCATATTCGACATCGCGTACCAGCAGTCCGTTTGACAGACGCAGAACCGGGGAATCAAATTCGCGCAGCAATTCCAGATCATGCGTGGCGATCAGAATGGTTGTGCCAACGCGTTTGTTCAGCTCTGCAAACAGGCGCAGGATCTTGCGGGCCATTTCCGGATCCACGTTGCCGGTTGGTTCATCGGCGATCAGCAGATCCGGCTTGTTGATCAGGGCTCTGGCAATCGCCACGCGTTGCTGCTCCCCGCCGGACAAAGACGGGATGGGCGCGTCGACCCGTTCGCCCAGTCCGACCCAGCGCAGCAGATCGATCACCTCATTGCTATAGGCATCCTGTTTTTGCCCCGCGACGCGCAGCGGCAAAGCGACATTTTCGAAGGCCGTGAGATGGTCCAACAAGCGGAATTCCTGAAACACCACGCCGATACGGCGCCGGATCGCGGCCAATTGTTTGCGCTTCAACTCAAACGTCTGGCGTCCGAACAGTCGGATATTGCCGCGCGTTGGCGCATGCGCGAGGTATAAGAGTTTCAAAAGAGACGATTTTCCGGCGCCCGACGGGCCCGTGAGGAAGGTGAAACTGCCCTGGCGCAGGACCAGATCAATTTCACTCAGCACTTCGCCCGTTCGATCATAGGTCAAACTGACGCCATCAAGGCGCACGGAGGGCTCGTCGCTCAGGTCTGGTCGGAATCGCGACATGTAAATCCTTCAGCAATAGGATGTCGGGCATATCGACTATTCCTAAAAATTGAGCGAATGTCCAAGATATGATCCTCACCTGCCCAGAGTGCGAGACTCAGTATTTTGCTGAAGACTCTACCATCGGCGAAAGCGGCCGAACGGTGAAGTGCGCGGCGTGCGGGCATTCCTGGTTTGTCGGACCGGAAGGATCAGGCGGTGAAGCCGATGCCATCGGCGCGCACGAAGCCTATCGCCTGAAAGTGAAGGAACGTCGCCGTCGCAAGAGCCGGGCGGCCGCCCTGAGCGCCTGGACCACAACCGCCGCGGCCTTTGTCGTGATTCTGGCCGGCTTGCTTCTGTTTCGCGGTGAAGTCGTCAAACGCTGGCCCGAATCAGCCTCAACCTATGCCGCCATTGGCATTCCGGTGAATCGATTCGGTCTTGAGTTTCTGGAGACCGAAGCTGAGCGTTTCTTTGATGGCACAACGCCGATTCTGGAAGTGCGGGGCGCGGTTCAAAATACATCCGGGCGCACCGCGACGGCGCCGCTGGTGCGTGTGATTCTGCTGGATGACCAGGGCGTTCAAGTCGCCGAGGCGTTCGCCCCGATCACACCCTCGACCATCCCGGCCGATGCCACCGCCGTTTTCGCCGCACGGGTTGAAAATCCACCCTTTGAATCATTTGAACTTGAACTTGATCTGGTTCCAGCCGATACCGCCCTCGCAGCAAACGGGGCCTAGTGCGCATGAGCCTACCGAATTTTGATGTCGTCCTGTCAGAGTCAGATCTGATGGCGCGAATTGATGATCTCGCCAAACGTCTGGCGCCGCGGCTGACCGGCGAATGGTCGGCGATCAATATCCTGATCG
>JBCCCT010000083.1:0-14269 GCA_039033355.1 Pseudomonadota bacterium
ACCAATAGCGCATTTGCCATCAGCGAGGCGATCAGCCAGATCGGCAAACGGGTTTTCGGATTCTCGCTCATCGACTACTCCGTCCCCAACCAGTCTTCGCCGTTCTCGACGCCAAAAGCGGCATAATAAGCGAGATCGGCCTGATCATAGCCGACCCCTGTTGAGGCATAAGCATAGCCACCAACCAGACCCATCATCAAGCTCGCCAAAGCGGCACCGGCTGGCCACCGAACACCCTGTGGGAAGATCAGCGTTGACAGGCCACCCAATACGCCGCGCGCGGCAGGTTTCGGCATGGGCGCAGCGGTCAGGATAGACTCGCTCAGCTGGGAGCTCGGCTCCGGCACTTGCTCGTTCAGCAGCATCTGGTCGAGCGCGCGAGCCTCTTCCAGCGCCGCGGCAAACAGGTCGGGAGAATTGGCCACCCATTCCGCAGCCGCCGCGCGTTCATCTTCCGGCCAGGCGCCAGGCTCCGCGCCATAGGCGGCAATCAGTTCCAGCACACGTTCGGTCGAGACTGTCATATCCTTCATCATCTCTCTCCAGCCAGTTCGGCCCCAAGGCCCGCTCTTAACGCACGTCGGGCGCGCGCCAAGAGGCTTTCCAGGGCGCGCACGCTTACATCCATGGCGGCCGCCGCCTCTATATTGGTCATTCCTTCCAAAGCGCAAAGGGTCAGGGCTTCGCGCTGGCGGTCCGGCAAATCGGCAATCTTCGCCTCGATGCCCTGTAAGGCCTGCTGCGAGGCCAGAGATTCTTCCGGTCTCAAACCAGTATCGACGCGTTCGGGTAATTCATCCATCAGCACAGGCTTCTTCTTGCGTAATCGGTCTCGACACAGGTTGAGTGCCACAGTGCAGGCCCAGGTCGAGAATTTTGCTTTGGGCTGCCAGTCCGGCAGCTTTTTCCAGGCGCGCAGGAAGGTTTCCTGCGTAACATCTTCAGCTTCGGCTCGGTCCTGGAGCATGCGATAAGCGACCCGGAACACAATTTGCATATTGCGATTGACCAGCGCAGCCTGGGCTGCCCTGTCCCCGGCCGCAGCGCGGGTGATCTGGTCGAGTTCGCTGATTCCGGACACGCAACTAGTCTATCGGATTCTGTGGCAAGCGCGAGTGGGAGGACGTCTCGCGCTTGCTCACTTATCCCACGGCGGAGGAGTGGTAGCCGCCGCGTCACTCTATCCCCGGCGACCCATGCCGCGTTTTCCGCGACGGTTCTTCATCTTTTCCTTGGCGGCTTCCCGCTCGGCTTCGGTGATGACACCATCGCCATCGGTGTCGACGCGTTCAAACATGCGATCCATGCGCTTGTCAGCGGCGGCATGCTCTTCAGCGGTGACATAGCCATCGCCATCAGCATCGAGCTTGGCGAACATACGCGCCCGGCGTTCCGCCTGTTTGCGCTCGCGTTCGGCAATCGCAAAGGCTTCGAATTCCTCGGCGGTGATCAGGTTGTCGCCATTGGTATCGGCAGAGGTGAATTTCTCGGCCCGATGGGCCGTGATTTCATCCTTTGAAATATTGCCATCCTGGTTGGCATCCACGGCTTCCACCATGGAGTCGCCAAGGCCGCGCTGATGCTGGGCCATGGCCGTATAGGCGGCACTTCCGACAATAACGGTAACCAACGCTGCAATCGTGAGTTTTTTCATACCTTAAGGTCCTTTCTTTTGAACTCACAGATAGAACGTGTGAGGATCAAGAACCCGTCGCTGGTGTGCCAATCTTTTTGCAGAAGACTGCAAATACCTGCGCGCAGGTCTGTTCCAGAGTCTGTTCAAGCGCTTCAAAATGGTCGCAGTCCGCAGCCCGGCACAGGCGATCTTTCAAGGCCATTGAGAGCTCAGTCTCGCTTGAAATGTCATTATTCGCCATACGCTGGACCTGTTGCAGCGCCTGCAGCAGTGCGAAGCTAGCGGCGAGATCGTTATGCAGCGTTTGCGTCCAGGTCCCGGTCGCCAGCAATTGCGCCTGCGCCTCGACCAGTTCCGGTTTCAGCTTTTGCGGTGTTTCAGCGGTCAGAATGGCATGCTGCGTGATGAATTCTAGGTCCAGCAAACCGCCCTGTCGCATTTTCAGATCCCAAGGTCCTTGCGGCGCTTTCTCGCGATACAGGCGCTCGCGCATGTCGAGAATATCCGCCGTGCGCTGGGCCGGATCGCGGCTCTGAACCATTCGTTCAGCAATCGCCTGCACCTGGGCTCCGAGACCGGTATCACCGACAATCGGGCGCAAACGGGTGAGCGCCATATGCTCCCAGGTCCAGGCGCTCTTCTCATGATAGCTTTCAAACGCCGTGAGAGACGTCGCCACAGGGCCGGACCGCCCGGATGGCCGCAAGCGCATATCGGTCTCATACAGACTGCCTTCGGACGTTTCCGCCGAGATCGCCGTGATCAGGCGCTGGGTAAACTTGGTGAACCAGGTTTGCGCCCCGTCTGCGCCCTGCGCATCATAGATCACCAGAAGATCGAGATCAGAGCCCGCCGTCATCTCGCGACCACCGAGCTTGCCGAGCCCAATAATCGACCACGCTCCGGGGGCGGGTCCGAACCGACGTGTGGTTTCGGCTTCCGCTGCTTGCGCCATCAAGGTCACGCAAGTGTCGGCCAGGCGGGTCCAGTCTTCCGCCGCATCGCGGGCCTTGATTTGTCCATGCAAAAGCTGATGCCCGATCAGAAAGGCTTGCTCGCCCTGCCAATGGCGCACGGCATTCATCCGGGCTTCGAAATCCATATCTTCGGTCAGATCCGGTTCGGCTTTGCGATCCGCGACCGAGACCAGCGCTTCCAGCAAACCGGGCCGTCGTGCCAGAATGTCGGCGATCCGCGGCGCAATCGCGAGCGTCGTGACCAGGTCCTGCATCAGCACAGGCTCGGCCACCAGCATGGCAAGGACCTGAACGCCCGACCGCAGCCCCTCAAAGAACCGACTGAACCGGCGAAAGGCCTCATCGGCCTCGCCGGTCCGCCCCATCGCTGTAAGCAGGTCCGGCAAGATCGCGGTCAGCAATTCCCGCCCGCGCAGGGTCCGTGTCGCCGGTGTGCGGCCGCGATGCCATTGTCGAACCCGCTCAATCACGTCCGTGGCGGATCGAAACCCCATCGTCTCAAGTGTTGTCACCGTCGCTGGATCATCATCCACGCCAGTGAAGACCAGATTGCCGTCGACCGCCCGTTTGCGCTTTTGCAATTCATCCGCGAACAGAGCCTGATAATGGGCATGCACGGTTTTGCGCAGCGTGATCAGATCGCTGTCAAACTTGTCGAGTTCAGAATATCCGCACAAAGCCGCAACGTCTGCGCGCTTGTTTTCGAAGGATGGCAAAGTGTGGGTCTGCTCATCATTCAACATTTGCACCCGGTGCTCGACCATTCGCAGAATCTCATACGCCTGGGCCAGTTCCTGGGCGGCCTCCGCCTGGACGACGCCAAGCGTGACCAGTTGATCGAGGCCCTCCAGCGTCCCGCGTACTCGCAGGTCGGGATGGCGTCCGCCAAGGATGATTTGCTGGGTTTGAACGAAGAATTCGATTTCGCGAATGCCGCCCGGGCCGAGCTTCAGGTCCGCCGCGACATCGTGCAGAGACTTGTCGCCGGCCTTGGCATTGATCATGTCCTTGATCGCGTGCACGTCCGAAATCGCCCAATAGTCGAGATGCCGGCGCCAGACGAAGGGTGTCATCGCCTCAAGGAAGCCGGCCGACGCCGTGTCGTCGCCCGCCGAGGTCCGGGCCTTGATCCAGACCATGCGTTCCCAGTTTTGACCGACGCTTTCATAATAGAGCTCCGCCCGCCGGGTCGACACGGTGACCGGCGTTGAACTTGGGTCCGGGCGCAGTCTGAGATCGGTCCGGAAGACATAGCCATCGGCGGTTCGGTCTGACAGCGTGCGCGCCGCCTGCTGAATCACCCAGGCCGCCGCCGTGGCTGGTTCGCGCGCGCCGCCCTCGAACCGGTCCGGGTCGAAGAAGGCAGCGACATCAATATCGCTGGAATAATTGAGCTCGTACGCGCCCATTTTGCCGAGTGCGATGACAAACAGGCCCGACGCGTTTAAATCGCGTTCGCGCAAGGCAGCATTCAAAGCCGTCTGTACCGCGCGATCTGCAAAATCGGTGATCGCCCTGGTCGTCGCGGACAGATCGGCACGCCCGCTCAAATCATTTGCAGCGATGGCCAGATGCGCCATGGCTTTGGCCCGGCGCAGTCGGCTCATGACCTGGTCCGGCTCGTCAGCGACCGCGGCGCACATGTCGTGCACCTCAGCAATCACCTTATCCGGATTTGAAAGGTCGACATCCATCGCCTGCAGCTTCGCCAGATATGGTGCGTGATCCGCAGCGAGACGGATCGCTTCTTCCGGGCGATCGGAAAGGGCGCGCAGGTGAAACAAGCTGACCTTTATCCTTTGGCAGACACTGACAAGGTCGCTTTTAGTCCAATATCGTTCGCACCGCGAGTCAGACTGAATCTGCCGGAATGCAGCTCCGCCACCGCGTCGACCAGGGCAAGCCCGAGGCCAGACCCGGCATGGGTTCGCGCTTCATCCAGGCGGACGAAACGTTCCTTGACGCGTTCCAGATCATCTTCCGGAATGCCCGGCCCGGTATCCTCGACCGAGATGTAGATCTGACCGTCTTTTCGCGACGCCGTGAACGAGATGGATTGACCGGACGGGGTGTATTTCACGGCATTGTCCAGCAGGTTGGAAATGGCCTGCGCCAACAGGGTTCGGTCGCCTGGCAGCTCGAGTTTCTTCGCTATCTTCGCCGTGAAGGCAATGCCGGCATCTTCGCAAGCGGGCTCGAACAGTTCCGCCAATTCCTCGCAAAGCTCGCTGAGATCAAGCGGCACAAGCGTGCCTTCAGCGCCGGCATTCACGCGCGACAAGCGCAGAATCGCGTTGAACGTGGCGAGCACGCGATCGACTTCCTCAACCGTTTCGCCGAGCGTTTCGCGCGCCGTGACCTCATCAATCGGTCCCCGCAATCGGGCCTCCAACTGATTGCGCAGGCGCGACAAAGGCGAGCGCAAATCATGCGCGATCGAATCGCCAGCATGACGGGTCGCGGCCATCAAGGTTTCGAGTTTGGCCAGCATGGCATTGAGCTGTTCTGCCAACCGGTCGAACTCATCACCTGAGCCACGCACCGGCGCGCGCAAGGACAGATCGCCCGACATCACACCCTGCGCGGTCTTGGTCAGAGATTCCGCCCGCGAGGCGGCATAGCGCGCACTGAAAAAGCCGCCGAACAAGGCCAGCAGGAATCCGATCGGAGCCGCGGTCGAAACGGCCCGGGTGATCCGATTCACCTGCCGCAATCGTTCATCCATCTTGATGCCGACCAGCAGGACACTTTCATCGCCCAACCGAACGATCAGCGCCTGAATGGGGGTAATCTCGGCGCCACCTTCAGGGCCAAATCGTTCAATCTCGAACGTCCCTTCGCGCGGGATGCCAACTTCGCCTTGCGGCTCCAGCGGCATGCGCGGCAAGTCGCCAATAATGATGCGACCATTGGCGTCTTCGAATTGATAGGTAAAGTCGCGCAGGTCGACCAGAACCCGTTCGAGAACCGATTGCTCCAAACGAGTCGGGCCGCCTGTGTTCCAGGCGGCCGCGAGGGTTCTGAATTCAGCTTCTAGCCGCGTCTTGGACTCTTCGCGCATCTCGCCAACTGTCGCCTGAAAGAGATAGGCAAGCAGTCCGGCCGAGAAGAGCGCGAACAGGATGGAATAGACGAGCGCTAGCCGAAATGTGGTGGTTCGGACAAACGCGAATGGGCCAGATTTCATGCCTGCAGGCAGTAACCCG
The DNA here is from genome assembly GCA_039033355.1 of Pseudomonadota bacterium. Taxonomy (GTDB): domain Bacteria; phylum Pseudomonadota; class Alphaproteobacteria; order Caulobacterales; family Hyphomonadaceae; genus Henriciella. The sequence continues at coordinate 5,820 of JBCCCT010000083.1, forward strand.
CGCCGCGCACTGTCTGCAAGAGCTGGTGCTCGAATTCCTTGTCAATCTTGGCCCGCAAGCGAGAGATATGAACATCAATCACATTGGTCTGGGGGTCGAAATGATAATTCCAGACTTTCTCCAGCAGCATGGTGCGAGTCACCGTCTGGCCCGCATGCCGCATGAGATATTCGAGCAGTTTGAACTCACGGGGCTGCAAGTCGATTTTGGTCTCGCCGCGGGTCACCTTGCGGCTGAGCAGATCCATTTCCAGATCGCCAACCTTCAGCACCGTCACCGGAGGCTCGCCTGTCGTCTGGCGCCGGCCCAGCGCTTCTACGCGTGCAACCAGTTCTTCCGGTGCGAATGGCTTGGCGAGGTAATCGTCCGCACCGACTTTCAGACCTTCGACGCGATTGTCGACATCCGACAGCGCCGACAGGAACAGCGCTGGTGTCGTACCGCCGCCATTGCGGAATTCCTCGACCAGTTGCAGGCCAGGTTTTTCGGGCAGCATGCGATCAACGACCAGAGCATCGAACTGATCTTCGCGCGCCCGACTTAAACCACCTGTCCCGTCTTCCGCGGTCTCAACACTGTGACCGGCTTCAGACAGAACTTTTTCGATGAACTCAGCGTGCTCAAGATCATCTTCGATTACCAGGACGTGCATGGACACATCTCCCTCCGTTTACTCAGCTTCACTCACGTCGACCGTAACGAAATTTGTCCCCCGCTCGGTCTGAACAGCGATCAGTACGTGATCTTTGCCGTTCTCACGCGCCTCTTCTATTTCTTGCTCTAAGGCCCTGATTGTGTCGAGTTTCTTGTTGTTAATATCCAGCAATGCATGGCCTTCCCGCAAGCCGGCTTCGTAAAGCGGGCTATCGCGATCAAGTCCGGTAATCACGAGACCTTTCTCATCCGCGTCAAGTCGCAAAGTGTCGCGAGATTCACCATCCAGCGGCTTCAACGAAACCCCGAGCGGGCCTTCATCGCCTTCCGTTGATTCGGGTTCTGGCTCCGGCGTCGCGCCGTTCTGAACCTGCCCCAGATTGGCTGGACGTTCGCCAACGCGGACATCAATGGTCTGGCGATCACCATTACGAATGATCTCGAATTCGTTCCGTGACCCGGCCGCCAGGCTGCCGACAACGCGGGTCGTCGATGTGGCATCGGTGACCGTATCGCCATTGATTTGAACAATAATGTCGCCGCGCTCAAGTCCTGATGATTCAGCCGGGCTATCGGGCGTCACCTGGACCACAATCGCACCGCTGGCCTCGTTCAGGTCCAGCGCTTCAGCCGTGTCTTCCGTGACATTGCCGATCGTCACACCGAGCCAGCCACGCGACACGCGGCCATCTGAAATCAGGGTTGTCGTGACCTGGTCGACCAGCTCAGACGGGATTGCAAAGCCAAGACCGATCGATCCCCCTGTGGTCGAGGCAATCCAGGTATTCACGCCAACGACGCGGCCATTCATGTCAAAGGTCGGGCCACCGGAATTACCGCGATTGATCGCGGCATCAATCTGCAAATAGTCGGTATAGGATTGCGACCGGCGCAAATCACCTGGCTCACCGACAGCAGAGACGATGCCAGCGGTTGCCGTGCCAGAGAAGCCCAGCGGGCTGCCCACCGCGACGACCCAGTCGCCGCGCCGCAGCGCTTTGGACGAACCGAAATCAACATAAGGATAAGTGCCAGAGTCTTTCACTTTCAGCACCGCGAGATCGGTTTCCGCATCGGTACCGACAAGCTCCGCTTCCAGCGATTCTCCGTCATCGGTGATGACTTCAATCTCGACGGCATTATCGATGACGTGATTGTTGGTGACGATATGGCCGCTCTCGGAGATGAAGAAGCCTGAGCCCTGGCCGAAGCCTTCGCGAGGGCCCTCTTCTTCCTGTGGCGGGATCAGTCCAAATTGCTCCAGAAACCGCTCACGATCGGTCAAGTCGCGATCCGTAACCTCGATTTCCGTCCGCACGCGGACGCCGACCACGGCCGGGCTGACTTGCTCAATCAAATCCGCAAATGAAACAGGGGCGCCATTTGGCGCTTCGAGCGTGATCGGATTGGCGTCGGCGTTCGGGAATTGCGGCCCGAGCAGAAAGGCGCCCATTGCGCCTGCTCCAACCAAACCTGCAACCATTGCATTTCGGGAAATGCCAAACAATTTCATCGACTTCCGTGCCTCCAAAGATGTGTCGTACCTATCTGGTACGAAGTTTACTAAAGTAACAGCCTAACACTCATTAAAGATCATTAAGCCGGTTTTGTGACGAGATGTGTTTCAACTTTCGCGCCATTTTCCAAAGACCGGTGCACCGGGCACCGATCTGCGATTTCGAGCATGCGTGACCGCTGCTCATCGTCCAAATTCCCTTCTACCTCAATATAACGCGTGAAGACATCGATTCTGTCTGCTGGACCGCAGTCGACACAATCATCCGCATGCCGTTTCGCATGGTCGATACTGACGCTGACGCGCTCAACCGGCCACTTCTTGCGATTGGCATACATGCGCATCGTGATTGAGGTACAGGCCCCAAGGCCCGCCGCGACCCAGGCATAGGGATCCGGACCTGTATCCGCCCCACCATAGGTTGCAGGCTCATCCGCGAAATAGCGCCGCCCCCCAATCAGGACTTCATTCTGATAGGGTCCACTCTCGCCCGTCTCGCGGACGATGACCTTGTTCGCTTGCGGAGCGGTTTCCGTCGCCACCGCCTCGGCTTCGATATAGCGCGCGCTCCAACCGGCAATCACATCAATGACAAAGCCCGCATCCGACTTGCCCGTCAGTAAATGATCCGACCGATCCAGGCTGACAAAACTCTTGGGGTGACGCGCAGCCATGAACAAGTCGGTTGCATTGTCGATGCCGACCACTTTATCGGCTGGCGCATGCAGGATGAGCAGCGGTTTGCGCAGCGATTTCACCGAGTCGAGCACAGTCGACTGGCGCAAATCATCGAGGAATTCGCGGCTCAGGGTAAACGGGCGCCCGCCCAGATTGACCTGTGCGCGGCCCGCCGCTTCGATTTCCGGAACGCTTTGTCTGAACTGCTCGACGACATGCCCTGCATCTGATGGCGCGCCAATCGTGGCGACCGCTTTGACACTGTCCACGGCGTTGGCGGCGACCAGAGTGGCAGCGCCGCCAAGCGAGTGTCCAATCATCAAGCTGACCGGACGGCCTGCCGTCGCCATCCAGTCCGCCGCAGAGACCAGATCCGCAACATCGGATGAAAACCCGCTCGTCGCAAAGTCACCTTGGGAGTCGCCAAGGCCGGTAAAATCGAACCGCAGGACGCCAATGCCACGTTCAGCCAGGCCGCGGGCGACGCGGCTCGCCGCCAGGCTCTTTTTCGAACAGGTGAAACAGTGCGCGAAGATCGCCCAGGCAAAGGCGGTCTGATCCGGCACTTCCAGAACGCCGGACAGGGTTTCGCCCCGGGCATTGGAAAATTCGACTTTCTGGCTCTGCATCGGCCAACTCCATCTCTCTTATTGCTAGATAAGATGGCCTGTCAGGACCGCCAATCAACAGGCGATCTCATTGTCGTGATCAGCTGGCGCTTTGAGTCGGGGACAGACCTTCCAACTCTTTCGGCTGATAATTCTCATCATGCTTGGCGAGAATCTCTTCTGCGATGAAAATTTCGGAGCCGGCTTCGAACCTTCCGGTGGCAACCACGCCCTCGCCTTCCCGGAACAGATCCGGGACCAGACCCGTATAGGACACGCGGACCGTTTCGCCTGATCCATCCTCGATCGTGAACAGGATTTCCGCGCCTTCGCCATTTTCGCGCGAGCCCAAGGCCACAAACCCGCCGACACGGACGCGTTGCCCTGCCTCTGGCATGCCACGCTCGACCAGGAGCTGCGGCGTGTAGAACAGATCCGCATGCCGCTGCAGCGCAGTCGAGGCCAGCACACCGGCGGCGATGATCAGGACCGCCGCAGCGCCGACCGCGTAAAGACGTTTGGTTCGAGCTCTCATGCCGGTCCTATACGCCGAATTTGTCAGATAGGCCCTGCGGCACGTTGCTCATGCCCGGCGCAGTCGCACAACGGCCCGAAGTCCCCCTTCAGGACTCTCATCCAGGGTCAGACTGCCGCCATTCATGCCCGCAATATCCGCCACGATGGACAGGCCGAGACCGGTACCTGGTGCCGTCTCGTCCAGACGGACCCCTCGTTTGACGGCTTCCTCGCGCTCTTCGGGAGAGAGCCCGGGTCCGTCATCATCGATCAAGATGGCAACCATGCCATTGCCATCATGCTCGGCATGAACATGCACCCGCGACGCCGCCCATTTGCAGGCATTGTCGAGCAGATTGCCGAGAATCTCTTCCAGATCCTGTTGCTCGGTGCGGACATGCAGCCCGATCGGCACTTCGACTGTCACCGACTTGCCGTCCGCCGCGAACAGCTTGTTCATGACCCGGGCAATGCCTTGCACGGCCTCACTCACCTGGGACCGGACGCCCAGCGCTTCCGCCCGGGCTGCGGCCTGCGCGCGGCGGAGATAGTGATCAACATTGGAGCGCATGGCTTCCGACTGGCGGCGCACAACGGAATCAAGTTGCGTCTCACCCGTGGCCTCATTGCGCAGGACCGCGAGCGGCGTTTTCAAGGCATGGGCGAGATTGCCGACATGCGTCCGGGCGCGCGACACCACCGCGCGATTGTGATCAAGCAGCTTGTTGAGCTCCTCACTCAAAGGTTGCACTTCGGCTGGATAGTCGCTGGACAAGCCGGCCTGTCGGCCCTCGCGAATTTCGGTAATGTCTGATTGTATGCGATCCAGCGGCCGCAGCGCATAGCGCAGACCGAGCGCCATCGCCAGAAGTGTTCCACCAGCCAGCGCCATCATCGCGACCAGGAGAATGGTCCGTAATCGATCAACGCCTGCCATGGACAAGGTCCGGTCGGACGCCGCCACCAGCAGGACGGGGTTGGCACGCTCAGGATAAGTCGTCGCCTGAACGGTGATCCGGACCGGTTGTTCCGCCGGCCCCGCGCCGTTGGCGCTGATGATTTGTCCCGGACTGACCAGCGCTTGTTCTTGCAAGTCCATCGGAATTTCAAGCGTTTCATCAAACACACTGCGTGAGGTGATATCGCCGACATGCTGACCCGTCTCGTCGATGGCGACGATCAACCAGTATTTGCCGGACAAGGGCACCAGAAAGCGCGGATCTGGCGGGTGGCGGTCCTCGATATCCTCGATCCGGCCGGTGCCGTCATCGAGCGGCCGAATGGCCCGCGCCAGGGTCTGGATGGTGGCTGTGTGCTCGTCATCGAGAATGTTCAGCGTTTCAGCGCGATAGACCGCCGTCATCGCAAACACGCCGCCCACGACCAGCAATACACTCCACAATAACGCGCCGAGCAAAAGTCGGCGCGCCAATGAAAGTCGCTGAAATCTGTTCCTGGGAGGCGCGGCTGTATCCATACAGATCGACGCGCCTTGCCTAGGTCACCATGCCTGAGCGTTCGTCTTCAGGCACCACGAGGCGATAACCAAGGCCGCGCTCGGTCTGGATCCGATCATTGCCGATCTTCTTGCGCAGACGGCCAATGAAGACTTCGATCGTGTTCGAGTCGCGGTCAAAGTCCTGATCGTAAATATGCTCGACCAGTTCGGTCCGCGGCACGACCCGGCCCTGATGGTGAATCAGATAGCTGAGGACTTTATATTCATGTGCTGTCAGCTTGATTGGCTCACCATTCACTGTCGCACGTGCAGCACGCGTGTCGAGACGCAAGGCCCCTGCTTCAATCGCGGCCACCGCATGACCGGAGGCGCGGCGCAAAAGCGCGCGCAAACGGGCCAGAACTTCTTCCGTATAGAATGGCTTGGTGACGTAATCGTCGGCACCGGCATCAAAGCCCGCGACTTTCTCGCTCCAGCGGTCGCGCGCGGTCAGGATCATGACAGGGAAGGTCTTGCCGTCCTCACGCCAGCGCTCGAGAATCGTGACGCCATCCATTTTTGGCAGGCCGAGATCCAGGATCACGGCATCATAAGGCTCGGTATCGCCCAGAAAATGACCGTCTTCACCATCCGCCGCCAGGTCGACAGCATAGCCGGCATGGGTCAGGGCATCAGCCAATTGACGGCGTAAATCCGCCTCATCTTCAACGACAAGAATTCTCATAGCTCTACCTTAGTTAGAAGACAGGATTCGTCCAGTTTTCGCATCGACGGTTACCTGGATTCGCTCGCCTTTGTCGGTCATCCAGTCGATCACATAGACCTGACCGCCACCGCGATTGTAAAGATTGGCATCAACCTGATAGCCGCCATAGCGGTTCTTGAGGCGCCGAAAGATATCGCGCAACGGAATGACATCGCCCTTGTCCCGGGCATTTCGGGCTTCATCCGCCGAGAATGAATTGCCATGCTTGCCCTGTGCCATGACAGGCAGAGGGGCAGCCGCAAGGGCGGTAACAAGCAGGATGGCGAGCATCTTTTTCATAACGACCCCCATATGCGCTAATTCCTCTGAATGGTTTGTGAATATTATGAACGGATTTCAGTCATCCGTCATAGCCGCGCGCCCAGTCCTTCAAGCCTGAATTCTTTGGATCTTCAATAACCACTTCCAGTCGCGCATACAAATTGCCGGGTTTGGTCTTCAGTTGAATACCTTTCCCGCGCAGTCGCAGAACCGAGCCAGTATTGCTGCCTTCCGGAATCTTCAGTGCGATCGGGCCCATTGGCGTTTCGACATCAACCTGACCGCCGAGCAAAGCTGTCTTGAGGGGCACCGGCACGATCATCCGGATATCATTGCCGTCTCGGGACCATAATTTGCTCGGTCGGACGCTGATTTCGAGGATCGCATCACCCGGCGGCCCACCGCTTTTCGTCGTCTTGCCCTGACTCTTAAGTCGCAATGACTGGCCCGTATCGATGCCAGCCGGGATCGTAATGTTGAGAATGCGGCCATCTGCCATGGTCATTTCTCGCCGTGCCCCGAGCACCGAATCCTCGAACGAAATCTCGACGCGGTAGCGCATGTCGGCCCCTTTCTTGGGACCGGGACGCCTGCGCCCGCCGCCAAACATGCCCGACAGGATGTCCTCGAAGACGTCGCCTTGCGCGCCGCCATGAGGCCTGGACTGCCCGCCAAATCCCGGATCGCCGCCAAAACCCGGCCCGCGGCCATAGGCCTGCCCACGGCCAAATCCCTGCGCCTGCTCAAACCCGCGCGGATTGCCGTCGGCATCAATCTCGCCGCGATCATATTGGCCGCGCTTTTGCGGATCGCTGAGGATTTCATATGCGGCGGAGGCCGATTTGAATATCTCGGCCTTGACCGCATCATCCGGGTGCAAATCCGGATGCGTTTCCTTCGCCTTACGCTTATAGGCGCGCCGAATATCGTCTGCACTGGCAGAGCGCGTCACGCCAAGAATGTCGTAAGGGTTTTTGCTCATTCGCAATCAGGTTCCGGGACTTATCCCGCTTACACTTACGCGGCCTATCGGTGATTGCAAAGCTATTCCCCCAGCAGCAGGTGCGTGCCGCAAACCTTCCCTAGGGCGAATATGTATGGGTCACCAGGTCGAGCGTTCCGATTTTCCAGCGCAGTGGCACATTGACCTGATGAGCGCTCAGCGAAATCGTCCGTAACCGGTCATTCACGATCACCACGGTTGCATCGGCGCTGACAGCCTGGGCATCGGTCTCGAGCAACCCCCGCAACAGGCCGGAAAGCCGCCAATGATCCGTTCCGATCAGGATGGCGCTGGTCCAGCCGATCACTTCCCAGCCGGAGGTCTGCGCGATCGCCAGTCGATTGGCCCCGTCGAGAACAGCGGCCCGGTCAGCAGAGCTCAGATCGCCATTCGGGATCTGGACGTCCAGCACACTTGTGTCATCCCATTGCCCTGCGGTGCCGGCTGCAAGGCCCGATGAGGATCGCCCGATCCATGCCGGATCGCGGATCGTCGCTTTCGATTGCAGGCTTTGCAGCGAAGCCCCCACTTTCACCTCAATCGGCACAGTCCAGGGATCGCCTGTCACAGCGAGTGCAGGCCCGCTGCCCCCATCCTCCAAAAGATCCGGAATATCCAGGATCTCGAACGCAAGCTCGGCTGGATAGGTGGTCGGGTCGCCATGGTCAGGAATCTCGATCGCTTTCGCGAACACAGGTGCCGGCGTTTGCGCGCGCAAGACGAGGTCGCGGATGATCAGCGAGTCTTCTATTTGCGCCACCCGCCAGTCACGCCCGTCAAATTCAATCGCGGTTGTTGTTTCCAGATCGAAAGCGGATCCTGGCGCCATGCTGATGCGCAGGACGTTGCCAGCCAGGTTCTGTTGATACATGGCCTCGGCCAACAGGCGAGCGCGCCCTTGCGACAGCACCAAGGGCAAGGCCGCGCGATAGACCAGATCCTGATTTGCGGTCGGATCGCGATATTCGACCAGGCCGGGCTGATAGGAA
>JBCCCT010000084.1:0-14222 GCA_039033355.1 Pseudomonadota bacterium
GCGCCCCCAAAGAGGTAATTTTTTGCAGTCATTAGGTCACCTTTGAGTGGAACTTTGCGGTGTTTAACCACTTTTTGGAAGAGCCGCCTAGGCCCCTCCTGTCACACTTGTAGCTGGTTGAGGCGCGCCACGGTCGCCTGAAACTGATCCATGGTCTCGTTCAATATGTCCGCGACCGGCCGTACGCTTTTGATTCGCCCGGCAATTTGCCCGGTCAGCGCGATGCCGGCTTCCAGGTTGCCGCCAAAATAGACGTCTTGTGTGCCGGCAAATTCGCCGAAAATATTCTCTACGCCTTCCTGCTCGATGCGCGTTGTTCGTTCTGTTCGCAAAGCGCGCAAGGCCGGGCCGGGGCCATCCCGGTTGAGGAAGACCGTATCGGTAGAATCCGCATCGACAATGGCCTGTTTCCAATTCTGATGCACCGGGCTTTCCGCGCTCGACAGGATGCGGGTTCCCATCAACACGCCTTCTGCCCCGAGCGAGAAGGCCGCTGCCATGCTGGCGCCGTCCATGATTCCACCTGCCGCGACCACCGGGACATCCACCGCTTCGCAAACTTGCGGGATCAGAACCATGGAGGCGACATCCTTGGGATTCTTGAACCCCCCGCCTTCGCCGCCTTCGACAATCAAGCCATCCACGCCCGCATCAATCGCACCCAGCGCGGCTTTAAGGCTAGGCACGACGTGGAAAACCGTCAGGCCGGCTTCTTTCAATTGACCGGTATATTTCTTTGGATTGCCCGCTGAAGTGGTGACGAATTTGATACCCTGATCGATGACGAATTGGACAATGTCGGGATCGCGCACAAAGGCCTGCGCGACATTCACACCGAAGGGTTTGTCCGTCAGGTCGCGCATTTTCAGAATTTCGCCGCGCACGGCATCCAGCTCGCCGGAACTGGTCTCGATAATGCCCATGCCGCCCGCGTTCGAGAATGCCGAGGACAATTGCGATCGCGCGATCCAGCCCATTGCCGCCTGGATGATCGGTTTCTCGATTTCCAGCATCTCTGTGATGCGTGTGTTTAGCGCCATGTCAGTCAGTCCTCATCGTGGTTTCAGAGAGTTACCGTCGCTACCGCTGCGGAAGCGCAAGGGGGCTAGCGCGATCGGAACAGACGGAAACGCTCAGTCACGAATACAATACTCAATGAGGACACGCCCAGCGCGACGAACCCCCACATGAACGGAGCGATCGTGCCATTGAACTGTCCTGCCACGAGATACCCGAACAGGCTGGCGACGGTCGTCGATGCGAAGCCATAGGCGGCGCTCGCCGTGCCTGCAATCTTGCCTTGCGGTTCCATAGCCATGGCCGTGAAATTCGCACCCAGCATCCCGAAACAACCAAAGGTCAGACAGAAAAGCGGGTAGAAGAGCCACAGCTTTTCCCCGACTGTGTAAAGCGTGATCACATTGATCAAAGCCAGCGCAACGAACAGGATCAGCACGCTGTGGCTGATCCGGCGCATGCCAAATCGCTCGACAATGCGCGAGTTCAGAAAGTTCGAGATCGCCAGTGCGGCCGCAACCCCGGCAAACCACAGGGCGAACGTCTCATGCTTGCCAAACACGTCGGTGAAGATTTGCTCTGACGCCGCCACAAAAGCGAACAGGGCGCCGAAGATCACACCGCTGGCACACATATATCCGAACGTGACCCGGGTCGTCACAACCTGCCAATAGGCTTTCAGAGACTGCTCCGGATTGAGGGGTTGGCGGTCTTCATCGGTCAGCGTTTCCGGCAAACGCATTTGGGTCCAGATCAATAGAACCATGGCCGCGATGCTGAGCAGAGCGAAGGTCCATTGCCAAGGCGCAATCAACATCACGCCCGCCCCGATTGTCGGCGCCAGGATCGGGACGACCATGAACACTGTCATGACCAATGACATGATCCGGGCCATCGCTCGCCCGGCCAGCAAGTCGCGGACAATCGAGACCGCGATGACCCGCACCCCGCTGGCAAACACGCCCTGGATAAAACGCGCCAGCAAAAGCGTCATGAATGAGCTGGTCATGATGCAGGCAATGCCGGCAATGGCGTAACCAACCAGACAGATGCGCAACAAGCCCTTGCGACCGTAACGGTCCGAGATCGGGCCGAAGACCAGCTGCGGTGCGCCGAACCCGGCAATATAAGCAAAAATCACCAATTGCTGGTCATTGTCCCGGGTCAGGGAATAGAAGTCCGAAATATTGCTGAGCGCCGGCAACATGATATCGATCGCCAGCGCATTCAGCGACATCAAGGCCGCCACCATGATCACCAGCTCCCATTGCGGCATGGGCAGCGCCTTGGCAGGCGCCGGACTGTCTGCTGCTGTTTCGGGGTCGCTCACGGGGTCTACTCACCTTTTCACCAAGGCGCGGTTTGTGTACCTCTAAGCTGTGAACTGCAAGCTTTTTCAGGGTCCGTGAGATCGGTTTTTTGGGGGGCTTGTTCGAGGAAGCACAGCGCCAGGACTTTCCAAGCCACGTTATATGAGTCTATGCCGCGCTAGACGCGAGACGATCTGCCGACACTATGCGCGAAGGGAACAATCGTGACCGATCAAAAAAATCGCCCCTTGCGGTCTTTCGGCGGCCGAAACGGACGCAAACTGTCTAAGCGCCAGCAAGGTCTGATCAGCCACGTTCTGCCAAAACTTCGCGTCGAAGTACCGGAGGGCGGAACAGTGACGCCCAGGGCCTTGTTTCCGGATGCACGAGAGGTCTGGCTCGAAATCGGGTTTGGTGGCGGCGAGCATGTCAGCGGACAGGCCGGACGATATCCGGATATTGGGATACTGGCGAGCGAGGTGTTTTCGGAAGGCGTCGCAAAACTCCTGGCGCAGATACAGGATGAAGGCCTAACCAATATCCGCCTCTGGCCCCGCGATGGCCGGGAATTGGTTGATCAGCTCGCGCCGGGATCAATCGACCGCGCCTTCATCCTATTCCCTGATCCATGGCCGAAAACTCGGCATCACAAACGGCGCCTGATTCAGCCCGCTTTTCTTGATTCCCTTGCCAGGGCGATGAAACCCTCAGGCAAAGTCAGATTTGCGACAGACGTTCGGTCCTATGCGGACGAGGCGCTCGAGCGATTTCTGGCGCATCCAAAATTTACGTGGCTGGCCAATACAGCCGATGACTGGCGCGTCGCCCCTGAGGATCACATCCCGACGCGGTATCAGATGAAGAATCTCGGCGACATCCAGCCTGTATATTTCGACTTTGAAGTTAACCGAAAAGCTGATTGACCATCGCAAAACACCCTCTAGAATTCCTTAAATAGCAGGAGAGAGTCATGCGTTACCTGGCGTCTGGACTGGTGATTTGGTTCCTATGCGTGTTCGGCGGAACTGCGCAGGTACAAGCACATAACGTCTCTGACATCGTAGCCGCTGAAGACGCTTTTCTCGGCGCTCAAACCGAAGATAATCGAGCCATATTAATGGCGGCGCTCGCCAATTATGAGGGCGAGCCGACTGTGGAAACCGTGCGGGCGCATCACATCGTCATGACCAGCGACACACGCACCGGTGTTTACGACGCTATGTATGAATCCGCTGCGGCCGCGCGCGCGCATTACGAACCCATTTCGAACGTGATCGAGAAACAGTTTGCGGAAGCCGGGCTCGTTGCTGCGATCGCGAGCTTTAACGGCCAACTGGACCCCAACGCGATGATTGCCATGGCGCATGTGCGGGGCTTTGCGACAGCGCAACGCGACGACAATGGCGAGCGCGCAGATTGGGCGCGCGATCTGATGTATGAGTCGGACGCCTGGCTGATGACGATGGATGCGTATTTTGAAAGCACGCGGACGCGCCATGTCAGCGAAGAGGAAATCGAACAAGTTCTGGAAACCTATGACAGCGTCGATTATGCTCCAGCAGACACGTCATTGGACGAGGTTGGCTTGCCATTGTGCACTGGCCTCATGGCTCAGAAACCAAAGCTTCGACAGCCGAGAAACAAGTTTCGGAAAGGCATGTTTGGCGCCGTGATCCTCGGATTGGAATTCGACTCCGAGGGCCAGGTCATCAATCCGAAAGTGCTCGCCTCCGTGCCGCTGGACGAATTTGATGAGCGATCCCTTGAGACCGTGGGCAAGTGGCGATTCAAGCCCGACGACCCAGATCAAGTCGGGGTCACGTGTCGCTTGAATCGAACCGACATTGTGCAGCCCGTGGTATTTCAATTCCGCTGATCCGGTTTTTCTTGACCCAGGCGCAATTGTGTGAGCCTGTCCGCTCATCGAATACGGCCGGTCTGAATTGAGAAGACCCCCGCCAGACCGGCGGATAATGAAAGTCCCTACCTCTCCGTAATCGACCCCGCGACCGCCTGCATGGTGCAGATACGGCGCAGATCAACGGAAAGGGCCCAATATGGCCACCGGAAAAGTAAAATGGTTTAACGCCACAAAAGGCTTCGGATTTATCGTCCCGGACGAAGGTGGAAAGGACGTTTTCGTCCACATCTCTGCGGTCGAGCGGTCAGGCTTGCAAGGTCTCGCAGATGATCAGGCGGTTGAGTATGAGCTCTATAATGATGAGCGCCGCGGCAAGACCTCTGCGGTCGATCTGAAACTGATCTAGACAAATCCGGCTTTTACGCCTATCTAGGCGCCAAGTCGAAACATATCGGCGGCGGTTCCGGGAACGGGGCCGCCGCTTTTATTTGTCTGGAAGTCCGCACTTTGATCACTGTCAGTCCACAGGAAGATCGCATTTTGGAAATGTCCGAGCCGCTCGCCCGCGAGCTCGGTCTCGAAATCGTGCGCATTCGAATCATGGGCGGCAATCGCCCTTTGCTCCAGATCATGATCGAGAAAGCCGGCGGCGCGCCGACCGATGTCGAAGACTGCGCCACATTCTCGCGCAACCTGTCGCCCGTGCTGGAAGCCGAGGACCCGATCAGCGAAGCCTATCGCCTCGAAGTTTCTACACCCGGGATTGACCGCCCCTTGACCCGCACCGGCGACTTTGGCCGCTGGATTGGGCATTTGGTGAAGATTGAGCTGACCATGCCGCTCGACGGGCGCCGCCGCTTTCAGGGCGTTATCGCCCGCGAGGATGAGGCGGGCGTGGCCGTTTTGCTCGATGATGAGAGTGAGCTGGTCGCGCAAGTCCATGAAATGACCAAGGCCAGCCTGATCCTGACCGACGAGCTGATCGATGCCGCGACCAGCGAAGGCACCCTGCCACCGCAGCCAGGCGATGACACATTTGACGGCTTCGAGACAGATGAAGCCGAAACCGATACAATAGAAGACAACCTAGAGAGTGGAGCTTAAGGCCATGAGCACAGTTGGCGTTTCCGCAAACCGACTTGAAATCATGCAGATCGCGAAAGCGGTCGCTGAGGAAAAGGCGATTGATCGTTCCATCGTGATTGATGCGATGCAGGAAGCGATCGAGAAGGCCGCCAAGTCTCGCTATGGCCAGGAACATGATATCCGCGCGGTGATTGATCACGAGACAGGCGAGCAAAGCCTGTGGCGCATTCAGACCGTGGTCGCCGATGACGAGATCGAAGATCCGGCCCAGCAAATCACGCTGAAAGATGCCAAGAAACTGGATGCCAGCCTCGAACTGGGCGACGAGATCAAGGAAGAGCTTCCGCCTTTCGATTTTGGCCGCGTTGCCGCGCAGACAGCAAAACAGGTCATCATGCAGAAAGTGCGCGATGCCGAGCGTCAGCGCCAGTTCGACGAATACAAGGATCGCGAAGGCGAGGTTATCAACGGCATCGTCAAGCGGGTCGAATATGGTCACGTGATTGTCGATCTCGGTCGCGCTGAAGGCATCATCCGCCGCAATGACGGTATTCCGCGCGAGAATTTCCAGCCGAATGACCGTGTCCGCGCTTACTTGTATAAAGTCAGCCGCGAGATCAAAGGCCCGCAAATCTTCCTGTCGCGCGCCCATCCTGACTTTATGGTCAAGCTGTTCGCAGCCGAAGTGCCGGAAGTCTATGAAGGTGTGATCGAGATCCGGTCCTGCGCACGTGACGCGGGCTCGCGCGCCAAGATTGGTGTGATTTCAAATGACAGCTCGATCGATCCGGTCGGCGCCTGTGTTGGTATGCGGGGCGCCCGCGTCCAGGCGGTTGTTGGCGAACTCTCAGGCGAGAAGATCGACATCATTCCGTGGAATTATGACGACGCGACCTTCATCGTGAACGCGCTTCAGCCCGCAGAGGTCACCAAAGTGGTGCTCGACGAGGAAGAGCAGCGCGTCGAAGTTGTGGTCGCTGATGAGCAATTCCCGCTGGCAATTGGTCGCCGCGGTCAGAATGTTCGCCTCGCCTCGCAGCTGACAGGCTGGCAAATCGACCTGGTCACAGAGAGCGACGATTCCGAACGCTATCAAATCGACTTCCAACGCCGCACCGAATTGTTCATGCAGGCCCTCGATGCCGACGAAACCCTGGCCCAGCTGCTCGCCTCGGAAGGTTTCGAGACGGTTGAAGACATTGCCTATATCGAGCCGGAAGACTTCATGCAGGTTGAAGGCTTTGACGAGGACGTCGCAGCTGAAATCCAGGAACGCGCCCGCGAATATCTCGAGAAACTGGCCGCCGAACAGGATGCCAAACGGACCGAGCTCGGCGTCGAAGATGCCGTCATGGAACTCGATGGCATGTCGCCTGGGTTTGCCGTGAAGCTCGGCGAGAATGAAGTGAAATCGGTTGAAGATGTCGCTGGACTGGTTCCCGACGATCTGACCGGTTGGCGCGAGAATAATAAGGAAGGCAAACCTGTCTGGCAGGACGGCATTCTGAAGAAGGGCGAGATGCGCAAGGATGATGCGCAGCTCTTTATCATGAAGGCCCGCGTTCTGGCCGGCTGGATTGAGCCGGAAGCGCTGGAACAACTCGAAGCTGAAATGGCCGCTGCGGCGGCTGGCGAAGAAGCGGATCTGACCGAGGAAGAGCGCGCCTTGCTGGCCCTCGGCGAGATTGGCAAGTCCGGCGATGAGGAAGGCACCATCGAAGAAACCATTGATGTCTCTGATGAAGACATCCTGGCCGAATTGGAAGGTCTCGATCTTGACGAAGACCTTCTCATGGAGGGCGGCGATGAAGCCGCAAAGTCTGAATGAGCCGGACCAGCGCCTAGGGGCGCATACGGGCAAGCGCGCTGACGGCAAGGTTCGTCAGTGTGCGGTCACGCGTGAGCGCCTGACGCCCGACGCGCTGATCCGCTTTGTCCGCAGTCCGGACGGGATCGTGGTGCCGGACGTGTTCGGGAAACTGCCCGGCCGTGGCGCCTGGGTCACAGCAGACCGCAAGATTTTTGAAGATGGCTTGCAACAAGGCGTCTTTTCGCGTGCTTTTAAAGCCCAGTCTTCACCGATGGATGATATTTTCGGTGAAGTCGAACGCCAGCTCGTGCAGCGCTGCAAAGGCCTGCTGGGTATGGCGAAAAAGAGCGGTGTGGCCGTGCTTGGATTCGACCAGGTGCGTGCCTATATCCGCAAACAGCCGCCCGGCTGGCTGCTTGAAGCCAGTGATGGTGCAGAAGATGGGCGGAATAAGGTTCATTTTCTCGCCAAGGCGATATATGAAGACGTCAAAGTCGCGGGCGCACTGTCGTCCGCTGAATTGGGCATGGCCTTTGGGCGGGAGCATGTGATACATGCGCTGCTTGAACAAGGTTCCCTCTCGGATGCGTTCGCAGTGGCCTATCGGCGGCTGACCGGATTCAGAGACGCGCCCGAGACAGGCTGGTTCTCCGGCAGGCATGAAGATTTGTGATGATAGGGGCGTTTGGCAAACGTCTCGAATGAAAGGTTAAATACCAGGGTACGCATGAGCGATACGACAGACAAAGGTAAAACAACCGGGCGCAAGCCGCTCACCGCGCGCGGTTCCGGATCGGGCACGGTGAAGCAAACCTTCAGCCATGGCCGGTCGAAGCAAGTGGTTGTTCAAACCAAGAAGAAGCGCACCATCGGGGCGCAGACCAAATCCGGTGCGCCCGGCAAGGCGTCGGCGAAGAAGCCCCCAGCTGGCAAGGAACCGTCCAAACTGGAAGCAGCGGCGGCCAAGTTGGGCATTACGGTTGAAGAGCTGAAACAGCGCCAGAAAGTGCTATTGCAGCGCAAGAAGGCCGAAGAAGCCCGCAAGGCCGAGCAGGCCAAGCGCCAGGCCCAATCCAAGGCGCTGGAAGAGAAGCAGGCCGCCAACCAGCAAAAAGAAAAAGAACGCGAAGAAGCCGAAGCGCGCCGCAAGGCCGATGAAGCCGAGCGCAAGCAGGCCGAAGCCGAAGCCAAGAAAAAAGCATCTGAAGACTCCAAGCCAGCCCGCGGCGATCGCGGCGGCAAGGGCCAGGATCGCGGCGCACAGCCAAGCCAGGCGGATCTCGAAGCGGCGGCCAGCTCTTCTGGCGGCCGACGCAAAGGCGGTCGCAATGATCGTGATGATCGCAACCGCCGGGATCAGGGCGGCGGACGCGGCGGACGCGGCAACGACTCCAAGCGTCGTCGTGGCAAGCTGACCATTGCCTCAGCCCTTGGCGATGATGGCGATCGTCAGCGATCTCTGGCATCGGTGAAGCGCGCGCGCGAACGTGAACGCGAACGCCGTATGGGCGGAGAACAAACGGAAAAGGCTTCGGTTGAAGTCACTTTGCCGGAAACCATCACGCTGCAAGACCTTGCAGGCCGCATGAAAGAGCGCGTCGGTGACGTCGTGAAATTCATGATGCAGCAAGGCGAGATGATGCGCGCCAATGACATCATCGATGCCGACACAGCCGAACTGATCGCCGCTGAATTCGGGCACACGGTGAAACGTGTCTCTGAAGCGGATGTCGAAATTGGTCTGGAAGGGGTCGAAGATGATCCTAAGGATCTCGAAGGCCGGCCACCCATCGTCACCATTATGGGCCATGTCGATCATGGTAAGACGTCACTGCTGGATGCCTTGCGCTCAACCGATGTTGTTGCCGGCGAAGCCGGTGGCATCACCCAGCATATCGGCGCCTATCAGGTTCAATTGAAGTCTGGCGACAAGATCAGCTTCCTCGACACGCCTGGTCACGCGGCCTTCTCGGCCATGCGGGCGCGCGGCGCCAATGTGACCGATATTGTCATTCTGGTCGTCGCTGCGAATGATTCCGTCATGCCGCAAACCATAGAAGCCATCAGTCACGCCAAGGCGGCGGAAGTGCCGATCATTGTGGCGGTCAACAAAACTGACCTTCAGGACGCCGATCCAAACCGCGTCCTGACCGATCTGCTGCAGCACGACATTCAAGTCGAAGCCATGGGCGGTGAGGTTCAGTCGATCGAAGTCTCTGCGCTCAAGAAAAAAGGGCTGGATGAGCTGACGGAAGCGATCACGCTGCAAGCTGAATTGCTTGAACTGAAAGCCAATCCAAAACGGATCGCCGACGGTATTGTCGTCGAATCCCAACTCGACAAAGGACGTGGTCCCGTGGCCACCGTTCTGGTCAAGCGTGGGTCGTTGAAGCGCGGCGACATTGTTGTGGCCGGCGCCCAGTGGGGCAAAGTGCGGGCCCTGGTCAATGAACGCGGTCAGCAAATGAAAGAGGCTCTGCCCTCCATGCCAGCCGAGGTCCTGGGCCTGGATGGCACACCGGAACCGGGCGATGCCTTCAACGTGGTTGAGAGCGAAGCGCGGGCGCGGGAAATCACCGAATATCGTCAACGCATGAAACGTCAGAAACAGGGTGTTGCGACGCAACGCGCCTCGCTCGAGCAATTTATGACCAGCCTGAAAGACGGGTCTGCCGATACCAAGGATCTGCCCATTGTCCTCAAAGGCGATGTTCAGGGCTCGGTCGAAGCGATCACGCAATCGCTCGAAAAACTCTCGACTGAAGAAGTCCGGGCGAATGTCGTCTATGGCGCCGCTGGCGGTATTTCCGAAAGCGACATCCTGCTGGCCCAATCTTCAGGTGCTCCGGTCTTCGCCTTTAATGTCCGGGCCAATAAACAAGCCCGTGATCTGGCGGAGAAGGAAGGCGTCGAGATTCGCTATTATTCGATCATCTATGAATTGATCGACGATGTGAAAGCCTCGCTGTCCGGCATGCTGGAGCCAGAGAAGAAAGAGACCTTCATTGGTTATGCGGACATTCTGGAAGTGTTCAACATCACCAAAGTCGGCAAAGTTGCGGGCTGTAAAGTGACCGAAGGCGTGGTGAAACGCGGCTGCGGCGTGCGTCTGCTGCGCGATGATGTTGTAATCCATGAAGGCATGTTGAAAACGCTGAAACGGTTCAAGGATGAAGTGCCGGAAGTTACCAATGGCATGGAATGCGGCATGGCGTTCGAGAAATATGAAGATATTCGCGAGGGCGACCGGATCGAGTGCTTCGAGATTGAAATGATCGCACGTTCGCTCGACTAATTCGAAAACTGATATCGAAACAGGACCGCACAGAAATGTGCGGTCCTTTTCATTTTTATCGATTGAGTTTTCGAAATTCAAAACAGTTTGTGCGTATACCGGGCGCGATGAGTGACTCTGTGGTGATCTCCGGGGCGTTGAAAAAGCGTGACGCGAAGCGGCTGACCAATGCCATGCGTGGCAGCACGGTCGGTCCGACGACGCTATACTATGCTGGCGTGACCGCACCGGTGATCGGTGCTGGTATGGCGCTCCTGGTCAATACGGCCCTGGAACGGATCGAATTCTCGACCTATTGGACGGTGATGCTTTCGGCGCTTCTGGCCGCTGTGGCTGGCATTGTCTGGTACCTGATTTTCATGCGTTGGGCGTATCGCCATCAGCATGGACGCGGCGCTGAAATGGAGCAGGTCACCGAAATCCAGCTCACCGATGATCATTTAGTGGTTCGCCGCGGTCTGGTGTCGACCCATATAGAGTGGGATGCCATTGACGAGATCAAGAGTACGCGCAGCTACACCATTGTTCACTTTGACGGGGCTGATCCGCTCATGGTGCCGCATGACTGGTTTGGCGAAAAAACTGCGTGCGAGATCTTTATGCGACGCCTCGGGCAGGGCATTAAGGGCGGATGAGCCGCCGCCGCAAACCCAATCACGCCGCCCACGCCCCCAGCCAGCGCCAATTGCGCGCTGGTGAACTGGTGCGTCACGCCCTGGTCGAAATCCTTGCGCGCGAGGAGTTTCGGGATCCGGTCCTGCAAGGTGTCGCCATCACGATTGGCGAGGTCCGGTCATCCCCCGATTTACGGCATGCCAATGTGTTCTGCTCTGCGCTCGGCAAAACCGGCAAGGCGGAAATGGAAGAGATCGCTGAAGCCCTTAATCGCGCCGCCGCTTTTCTACGCGGGCGGCTCGGTCGCGAGATCGAGATGAAATTCACGCCACAATTACACTTCATCGCCGACCTGTCTTATGATGAAGCGGCTGAAATGAGCGCTGTCTTTCGCCGCGCCGACGTGGCGCGCGACCTCGATCCGGAAGACACCTAAGCGTTGCTTGCCCGACGCACAGGCAGGTGTTTCTTGCCCCAGTCCCGAAACGCCATCAGGGCGGGCGAGAATTCCTGACCCTTTTCGGTCAGAACATATTCATACCGTTTAGGGCGTTCCGAATAGGTCTGCTTTTCGAGGATGCCAGCTTCGACCAATCGCTTCAGCCGATCCGAGATCAGATGCCGCGTCGCACCCGTGCTGGCGACAAACTGATCAAATCGCGACATGCCCAAAAAGCAATCACGCAGGATCAATAAGGTCCAGCGATCACCGACCAGAGATAAGGTGCGCGCCACCGGGCACCAGTTTTCGTCTAATTCTGTCCACTTCATACTTGTCAGCCTAACCTGATTTGCCCTAAGTTCCAAATAGGAACTTAAGTGCCCTCATCTGGGGCCGAAATTCGGGAGGGCTGACATGGCCAAAACACTGGAATTCTTCTTCGATTATATGAGCCCCACCTCGTTTCTCGGCTGGGCCGTGGTCCCGGGCGTGCTTGAGCGTACTGGCGCGGACCTCAAGATCCGACCGATGTTTCTTGGTGGCGTGATGAAAGCGACTGGCAATCAGCCGCCCGGAATGGTCGCCGCCAAAGGCAAATATATGGCCGCCGATATGGCCAGATGTTGCAAGCGGCACGGCATCACAATCTATTCCAACGCGCATTTCCCGCTGATGAATACGCGCGTTTTGACCGGCGCGACATTGCGTTTGGGTGATGACCTTGAACAGCAGAAGAAGCTCGTCGATGCCGGCTTCAAATATGTCTGGGGTCTGCCGGAAGGTGGCATTGATACCGGTGACGAGGCCCAATTCAAGGAGGCGTTCGGATCCGAAGGCTTTGATGCGGACGCGCTATGGGCGATGGGTACCGATCCCGAAACCAAGGCCATGCTGCGCGCCAATACCGAAGAAGCGGTTGAGCGCGGCGCCTTTGGCGCGCCGACCTTCTTTGTCGGTGACGAAATATTCTTTGGTCATGACCGCCTGGACTATGCCGAAGAAGCCTTGCTCGCTTAAGCGTCAATCCCGGCATCTGCTGCAAGCTTGGCGAGCGGCACTTCCGGGCGCGGCCCGTAATGGGAGATCACTTCTGCCGCTGCGATATGGCCCAGCCGGGCGCATGTCGCAAGCGGCAGTCCGCGCGCAATCCCGAACAGGAAACCGGCCGCATATTGGTCGCCGGCCCCGGTCGTATCGACAACCTGGCTGACCGGTTCGGCAGGCACTTCGATCGGATCACCGTCGCCAATCACCACGGACCCTTTCTCACCTCGGGTCACAGCTGCCAGTCCGGTATCGGCCCGAAGACATTCAACCGCGTGATCAAAATCCCGCGTCTCATACAGGCTGAGAAGCTCTTCTTCATTGGCAAACAGAATATCGACCTGCGTGCGGATGAGTTGCCGGAAACTGTCCCGATGGCGATCGACACAGAAACTGTCGGACAGGGTCAGCGACACTTTGCGTCCCGCCGCGTGGGCGATTTCGGCCGCATGTACGAAGGCCGTCTTGGCGATCTCTTTGTCGAACAGATAGCCTTCGAGATAAAGAATTCCGCCAGCTTCAACGGTACCGCGATCGACATCGTCCGGCGAAAATTCGACGGAGGCACCGAGATAGGTGTTCATGCTGCGCTTGCCATCCGGGGTCACGAAAATGATCGAACGGGCCGTGGCCGGACCACCAATCAGCGGTGTCGTCTCGAACGGTACACCGACCGTCGCCATGTCCGATTTGAACACTGCGCCAAGGCGGTCATCGGCAACTTTGCCAATATAAGCCGCCTTGCCCCCAAAGCTCGCAATCCCGGCAATCGTGTTGGCGCCTGATCCGCCAGACGTCTCCAAGGCATTATTGGACGCATCGGTCAGGAGATCTGCGCGATCGCCTTCGATCAGGTTCATGGCATCCTTGTGAATGCCCCATTTTGCAAGAAAAGCATCATCCTGGGTGGAGATGACGTCGACAATGGCATTGCCAAGTCCGACCACATCAAAATGCACTTCTGTCATTCGGGAATTCCTTATCATTCGCTGCCGGAGCGTGTGCCAGAACAGGGCTCTGGACGCAACCGAACAGCCCAGCTAAGGCGCTGTTATGATGAAGATTGCCTACCTTGCCAGCAAGGCCACTCTGCCGGGATCGCCGACCCGGCGTTCCGACGCGTTCGAGCATGATCGGATGATGGACGCCTTGCGGGGACCATTTGCTAAAAAACAGATGAAAGTCTTTGATGTGGATTGGGCCGATCCGGATCAGGACTGGACTGAGTTCGCCGCTGTGATTGTCGGCACGACCTGGGATTATTGGGACCATCATGATGCGTTTCTGGAAACGCTGAAGCGCATTGAAACGAGCACGCGCCTGTTTAATTCCGCGGCTTTGGTCCAGTGGAACAGCCATAAAGGCTATTTACGCTCGCTCGAAGCAAAGGGCGCGCGACTGATCCCGACGCTGTGGGTCGATCAGGTTGATGCGGCCAGTGCCGCAGACGCGTTCACTCAGCTTGGCAGCGAAGATCTGGTCTTTAAGCGACAAGTCGGGGCCGGCGCGGATGGTCAGTATCGGTTGAGCCCGACCCGTGCGCTTCCGGACATGCCGCACCCAATGATGGTGCAGCCCTTCCTGTCCAGGATTCAGGAAGAGGGCGAGTTTAGTTTCATCTTTATCGACGGCCGGTTTAGTCACGCCCTGTTGAAAACTGCCAAGTCTGGCGATTATCGCATTCAATCGACTTATGGCGGTCAGGAAACACCTATCACGCCGGATCAAGCCGATCTGGCCGA